>VAZZ01000150.1 GCA_005884715.1 Alphaproteobacteria bacterium
GCGAATTCCGCCCTCTCGCTGGCAAATGCCATGACCTGCAGAGGCACGGGATCGCATTCCGCGAACAGCGGAATCTGCCTCAAGCTCTCGGCATTCGACCTGACGCTCATGATCGGCGCGTTGCCCGCAGACGCTGCACTAAGCTGGTCCCATTCCTCGCGAAATGTGCTTGTCGCGAATCACCCATCTCTGAGTACCACGTTGGCCGAATCAAGGGAAAAGTCCTGTGGCGGAAAGCGAGTCAGGGAACGAGCTTGTAGCCGCCGGCCTCGGTCACCAGGATTTCGGCATGCGAGGGATCGCGCTCGATCTTCTGGCGCAGACGGTAAATATGCGTCTCGAGCGTATGGGTGGTGACCCCGGCATTGTAGCCCCACACGTCATGCAGGAGCGTATCGCGTCCGATCACCTGCTCGCCGGCCCGGTACAGGAATTTGATGATGGCGGTTTCCTTCTCGGTGAGCCGGATCTTCTTGGCATCATCGCGCACCAGGAGCTTGGCGGAGGGTTTGAACGTATAGGGGCCAATCCGGAAGACCGCGTCCTCGCTCTGCTCATGCTGGCGCAGATGCGCCCTGATGCGGGCGAGCAGAACAGCGAAGCGGAACGGCTTGGTGACATAGTCATTGGCTCCGGCATCGAGCCCGAGGATTGTGTCTGAATCTGATGTCTGTCCGGTCAGCATGATGACCGGTCCCTTATGGCCATTGCGCCGCATCGCCTTGCAGGCTTCACGCCCATCCATGTCGGGAAGATTGACATCGAGGAGGACGACATCGGCAGGCTCGGCTTTGAGCGCCTTGATGCCGGCAGTTGCATTCGGCGCTTCCGCCACGACGAACTCGTCATGCAGAGCGAATTGCTCTTTCAGCGTTTCGCGCAAGACATCATCGTCATCGATGATGAGAATGCGTATTGCCATGCCTGCACCTGTCATGCTCGATATATTGCCCCCGTGCCCATTTTGATGTTTTAAGGGGCTGGTCTCTCATTGAAAAGCCCTCGACCGTGGTGAACCGCCTTCTTCCCCTGATCCATGTCCGCGCCCTTTCGCCGACGGCACAGGACGGTGTCCTGACCGCTGGCAATATCCAGGTTCCCTGCAAGTTTGGCCGTGCCGGCCGCACCTGGCTGAAGCGCGAACGCGATGGCGCCACGCCGCGCGGCGTGTGGGCAATGCGGCGCGTGGTGGCGCGAAGGGGCTCATCGGGATGGCTACGGACGAAACTGCCACTTTGTTTCATGACGCCCGATGATGGCTGGTGCGACGACCCCCTCGACCGCAATTACAACCGCTCGGTCAAGCTGCCTTACCACGCGAGCCATGAGGAATTGTGGCGCAAGGACCATCTCTACGATGTGGTGGTCATACTGGGCCACAATGACCGCCCGCGCATTTCAGGGTTAGGTAGCGCCATGTTCTTTCATCTGGCGGATCCGGATGGCGGGCCGACGGCGGGCTGCATTGCCGTGTCGGCGAAGGACATGCGCAAGGTCCTGGCGCTGTGCGGAACAAAGACCAAGATCAGGGTGTGGTAGCTTTTCGCACTCAGAGCAAATCCCGCCAAAGTTGAAGACTTTGGCGATAAGGATTTGCTCCAACATATTGATTTGGCGCGAATCCTTTTCGGCGTGGTGGAATCACCTCGCCGGGAACCGCTAAGTGATCTTCTTGTGCCGCTCGCCGAAGATCGCCGATCCGACGCGCACATGCGTCGCGCCGAAGCGGATGGCGGTCTCGAAATCGGCACTCATGCCCATGCTGAGGCCTTTGATGCCATTGCGCCTGGCGATCGTCTCGAGCAACGCGAAATGCAGAGCCGGCTCCTCATCGGCGGGCGGAATGCACATCAGCCCTGAAATGGCGAGGCCATAGCTGGTGCGGCACTCGGCAATGAAACGATCGGCATCGCGCGGCCGGATTCCGGCCTTCTGCTCTTCCTCGCCGCTGTTGATTTCGACGAAGAGTTCGGGCGAGCGGCCCTGGCGCTGGATCTCATCGGCCAGCACGCGGGCGAGCTTCTCGCGGTCGAGGCTCTGGATGCAGTCGAACAGCGCCACCGCCTCCTGCGCCTTGTTCGATTGCAAGGGTCCGACGAGATGCAGTTCGATAGCGCCATAGCGCGAACGCAGCTCCGGCCATTTGGCCTTGCATTCCTGGACGCGGTTTTCGCCGAAGACGCGCTGGCCTGCCTCGATCACCGGTTCGATGGCGGAGGCCTCGAAGGTCTTGCTCACCGCCACAAGGGTAATGTCTTGGGCCCTGCGACCGGCTTCGGCGGCGGCATCGGCGATACGCTGGCGCACTTGCGCCAGGCCGGCATGGCCGGCAGCGATATCCAGATGGGCGGGGTGGCGGCTCATGGCCCGCGATATACCCGGCTTGCGGGGCTTTGCAAGTGCTGGTACTTCCAAACGCGTTAGATCACGATCACTTCAGGTCGCTTCGGCCTAAAGCGATAAGCGTGATCGGCATCATAAATTTGGCGCGTGATCGGTATCCACTTTTTCTGATCACGCGTCTCCGAGATGGACAGAATTTTGAGCACCGAACGCTACAATCCGCGCGAAACCGAGCCGCGCTGGCAGCAGGCCTGGACTGAAAAGCGCGCTTTCGAGGCGCGCCATGACCCGGCGCGGCCCAAATATTACGTGCTCGAAATGTTTCCCTATCCGTCTGGACGCATCCATATGGGGCATGTGCGCAACTACACGATGGGCGATGTCATTGCCCGTTTCCGCCGGGCCTCAGGCTACAATGTGCTGCATCCGATGGGCTGGGACGCTTTCGGCATGCCGGCCGAGAACGCCGCCATCGAGCGCGGCGTGCATCCGAAATCCTGGACCTATGACAACATCGCGGCGATGCGCGGCCAGCTCAAGTCGCTCGGCCTCGCCATCGACTGGAGCCGCGAGTTCGCCACTTGCGATCCTGCCTACTATCGCCACGAACAGGAGATGTTCATCGATTTCATGAAGGCCGGCCTCGTTGAGCGCAAGGTCTCCATGGTCAACTGGGATCCCGTCGACCAGACGGTGCTCGCCAATGAGCAGGTGATCGACGGCCGCGGTTGGCGTTCCGGCGCCCTCGTCGAGAAGCGTGAGCTTGCCCAGTGGTTCCTCAAGATTTCGGATTATTCCGAGGAACTCCTCGAGGCGCTCGACGGACTGAAAACGTGGCCTGAGAAAGTCCGACTGATGCAGGCGAACTGGATCGGCCGCTCGGAGGGCATGCGCTTTTCCTTCGTGCTCGAGGATGAGAAGGGCAAAGTGTTCGGCGAGAAGCTCACCGTATACACGACGCGTCATGACACGATCTTCGGCGCGAGTTTCGGCGCGCTTTCCGCCGATCATCCGCTCGTTCGCGGGCTCGAACCGTCGCTGCCGGGTCTTGTCGAATTTCGCCGCGAGGTGGCAGCCCTTGGCACCAGCGAGGAAACGATCGAGCGCGCCGAGAAGAAGGGCTTCCCCCTCAAGCTCTATGCCCGCCATCCTTTCCGCCCGGACGTCAAGCTGCCGGTCTATGCCGCCAATTTCGTGCTGATGGGCTATGGCGAAGGCGCCATCTTCGGCTGTCCGGCGCATGACCAGCGCGACCTCGATTTCGCCCGCAAGTATGGCCTGCCGGTCATACCGGTAGTGGCGCCGAAAGGAACGGATCCGAATCGATTCACGATTGGAGACGAGGCGTTCCTCGAAAAGGAGGGCGACCAGACTGTCCTGATCAATTCCGATTTCCTCGACGGCATGACCGTGCCCGAGGCAAAGGAAGCGATGGCCCGGCGCATGGAGAAGGACGGCATCGGCGAGCGCAAGGTGAATTACCGTCTGCGCGACTGGGGCGTCTCGCGCCAGCGCTATTGGGGCTGTCCGATCCCGGTCATCCATTGCGCCAAATGCGGCGTCGTGCCGGTTGCTAAGCACGATCTGCCGGTGACGTTGCCGGAAGACGTGACCTTCGACAGACCGGGCAATCCCCTGATGCATCATCCGACCTGGAAGGACACTCAGTGTCCGATCTGCGGTGGTGCTGCCCGACGCGAGACCGACACCTTCGACACTTTCATCGATTCCTCCTGGTACTTCGCACGCTTCTGCTCGCCTGAGGCGAAGGAGCCGGTCGATCGCGCCGAAGCCCGTTACTGGATGCCGGTCGATCAGTATATCGGTGGTGTCGAACACGCGATCCTGCATCTCCTCTATTCGCGCTTTTATGCGCGGGCCATGACGCTCACCCATCATCTTGACCTTAAGGAACCTTTCGCCAGCCTGTTCACGCAAGGCATGGTCGTGCACGAGACCTTCCGCACCGAAGCCGGCGAATGGATCCTGCCCGCCGAGGTGGTGCGCGAAGGCGATCACTATGTGCATGCGAAGACCGGCGAGAAGATCCTCACTGGCGGCATCGAGAAGATGTCCAAGTCGAAGAAGAACGTGGTCGATCCCGAGGCCATTATCGAGCGTTACGGCGCCGATACGGCCCGCTGGTTCGTGCTCTCCGACACCCCGCCCGAACGCGACATCGAATGGACCGAGAACGGCGTCGAGGGCTCCTTCCGTTTCGTACAGCGGGTCTGGCGTCTTGTTGCTGAGGTCCAACAAAGGAGCGCGGTGCCGGGCACCCGGGCGCCGGCGGGCGTTGACGGCGATGCGCTCGACTTGCGTCGCACTACCCATCTGGCCATCCAGGCGGTGACCGATGATCTGGGCGCGCTGCGCTTCAACCGTGGCATCGCCCGTATCTATGAACTCGCCAACGCGCTGGCCCAGGCATTGCAGAGGAACGACCTGTCCGACAGCATGCGCTTCGCGCTCCGGGAGGCGGCCGAGGCCTTCGTCGTCCTGATGGCTCCGATGATGCCGCATCTCGCTGAGGAATGCTGGCAGGTATTGGGACATCGCACGCTCATTGTCGACCGGCCATGGCCAAAGGCCGACGCTGCACTCACCACCTCGGATGAGGTGACGATCGCCGTCCAGGTCAATGGCAAGAGGCGGGACGAAATTCGCTTGCCGAAAGGCCTGCCGCAAGCGAAAGTGGAAATGGCCGTCCTGGCGCTCGACAATGTGAAGCGGGCGCTGGATGGCAAGCCGGTGAGGAAGGTCGTCGTCGTGACGGATCGGATAGCCAATGTGGTGAGCGGTTGAGAGCCATGAAACGCTGGCAGTTTCTCGTCGTCCTTCCGCTGCTGATCCTGCTCGGCGCCTGCGGCTTCAGGCCGCTTTACGGCAGCGACAGTACCTCGCCGGGCGTTGCCAATGACCTTGCCTCGGTGAGCGTTCCTGAGCCGCATGACCGGCTGAGCCAGCTCATTCGCAATGACCTCATGTCGACGATGCGCCCGGCCGGCACCGCCGAACCCGACCGCTACCGGCTCGACATAGATGCGGTCGCCACGGAAGACAAATCGATCGAGGATTCATCCAATTCGCGCTCGGCGCGGCGCGCCACGGTACGGGTCATGGCAAATTTCGAGCTCAGGGATCTGTCGGGAGGCAAGACCGTCTATAAAGGCCGGACATTCTCCAACGTCTCTTATGACGATGTCCAGCAGTCCTTTGCCGATCTGCAGGCGCGCACCAACGCAATGGAGCGCGGCGCTCATGAGATCGCCCTCGATATCCGCACCAGGCTCGCCGCGCATTTCGCTTCGCGCTAACATCGGATAGCACGATGAGTAAATCGTTCTAAAGTCATCACGGTCTGGCCATGGCCATTGTCAAATGGACCGCTGTCGATAATTTCCTGCGCCGCGACGGCGAGAAGGCTGTCGCCGTTCTGATCTATGGCCCGGATGGCGGAACGGTGCGCGAGCGTGCCCGCCAGCTGGTGATCTCGGTCGCCGGTAGCATCGATGACCCCTTCGCCGTGGCGCGGCTCGACGATGCCGGCCTCGTGGCCGATCCGGCCCGGCTCGCCGATGAAGCCCAGGCTCTATCTTTCGGCGGCGGCCGCCGGGTCGTCTGGGTGGAGAATGCCGGCAGCGGATTCCTCAAGGCAATGCCTCTTGTGACGTCGGCGGCTCCGGGCAACCTCATCGTCGCGGAGGCGGGCGCGCTCGCGAAGTCGGCTGGTCTCAGGGCCCTGTTCGAGCCGGCCGCGCATCTGTGGATCGTGCCCTGCTACGAGGATTCGGCCATCGATCTCGAACGCCTCATTGCCGAGGAGCTCGATGCCAAGGGCCTCGCCACCGACATTGAGGTGCGCGAGGCGCTGATCGCGCTTCTCGGCGCCGACCGCCGCATGTCGCGCCAGGAGCTGGCCAAGCTCGCGCTCTACTGCCACGGTAAAACCCATGTCTCGCTGGCCGACGTCGAAGCGGTGTGCGGCGATGTAGCCGAACTCTCGGCCGATGATCTCCTGAACGCGGTGTTCGACGGCAGCATTGCCGATGCCGATGACGCTTTCATGCGGCTGCGCGACAGCGGTCTTTCAGGTTCGGGACTCCTCTCCATGGCGTCAAGCCATGCGGCAAGGCTCACGCGTTTGCGGGTCGACGTCGAACGCGGCAAGACGCCTGAGATGGCGGTGCGCCAGGCAAGGCCGCCGGTGTTCTTCAAGCAGCAGCCGGTCATGCAGCGCCAGGTCGCGTTGTGGGATGGTGATTCGCTGCTGGCGGCTTCCGACCTTCTCGGCCGGGCCGCGCGCGATACGCGCACGACGACTTTGTCGAGCCTCAGCGATCAGATCACCCATCGCGCTTTCCTGTCTCTGGCCAGGCTGGCGCTGCAGCGCCGACACAGCGCAAGGGATTGATCAGTAGGCTGATTTAAATAGTCCGTTCACGGACGATCGGTCTGGGTGGCCGGGTCGAGCCCGGCCATGGATTACGGCGCCTTGACCAGCCGGCTGCAGACATCGTCAAGCTGCTCGAGCGTCTTGTAGCGGACCGTGAGGGCGCCGCCGGCCCGGCCCTTATTGGCGATCTCCACCTTGAGGCCGAGCACTTCGCTCAACTGGCGTTCGAGCGCCACCGTATCGGCGTCCTTCTGGGCCTTCACGGCAGGAGGCCTGCCCTTGGCCTCCGCCTCGCTGCGCGACAGGCCTTCGGCTTCCCTGACCGTCATGCCGAGCTGGATGATCTTTTCAGCCAGCGCCTGCGGCGAATCGGTGGCGACGAGGGCGCGCGCATGGCCGGCAGTCAATGCGCCGTCTTCGATATGGCGGCGGACACTTTCCGGCAGCGACAACAGGCGGATGGTGTTGGCGATATGGCTGCGGCTCTTGCCGACCGAATCGGCGAGTTGCTGCTGCGTATAGCTGAACTGATCCATCAATTGCTCATAGGCGCGCGCCTCTTCCAGCGCATTGAGGTCGGCGCGCTGGATATTCTCGATCAGCGCGATCTCCAGCGCCTCGCCGTCGGAAAGATCGCGGATCAGCACCGGCACCTCGTGCACGCCGGCGCGCTGAGCCGCGCGCCAGCGCCGTTCGCCGGCGACGATTTCGAACTCGCCATTGCCGCGCTGGCGCACCACCAAAGGCTGCAGCAGACCCTTGTCGCGGATCGAGCGGGTCAGATCTTCGAGATCACTGTCGGCGAAATGCTTGCGCGGATTATTCGGATTGGCATGCAGGAACTCGATCGGAACATGGCGCAGCGTGCGTGCATCCTCGACGACCGCTTCTTCCGTCGTGTCATCGCCGATGAGGGCCGCGAGCCCCCGACCCAGCCGGCGTTTTTGTGGTTGTGTCATCATCATACGTCCCGGCGCCGCGAATCAAAATATTAACAAGACCTTAACAGAATTTGTTGCGGTAGCGAATCGGTTACGCGGCGCGCAGATCGCGCTCCCGCCGGATGATTTCCGAGGCAAGTCTGATATAGGCCTGGGAGCCGGCGCATTCATGATCATAGAGCAATACCGGCTTCCCATGCGAGGGCGCTTCCGACACCCGGACATTGCGCGGGATGACTGTCTGGTAGACCTTGTCGCCGAGCACGCTGCGGACATCCTGCGCCACCTGCTCGGACAGCGAATTGCGTCGGTCGAACATGGTGAGCACGACGCCCTGCACCGAAAGCCTGGAATTGAGGCTGGCCTTGACCCGTTCGACCGTCTTGAGGAGCTGGCTCAGGCCTTCGAGCGCAAAGAATTCGCATTGCAGCGGCACCAGAACGGCATCCGCCGCCGAAAGCGCATTGATGGTCAGGAGATTGAGCGAGGGCGGGCAATCCGCAAGGATATAGCTGTAGCGCCTTTGTCGGGGATCCGCCTCGAGCCGGTGGATGGCGTCGGCGAGCCGGTAGGTCTTGCGGCTGATCTCGGAGAGTTCAAGCTCGGCGCCCAAGAGATCCATGGTCGAGGGCGCGCAATCGAGCCTCGGTATGCCTGAGCTGACGATGACATGGGAAAGCTCGGCCTCGCCCATCAGCACATGGTAGGTCGAGCGCTGATGCGGACGGCGCGCTATGCCAAGGCCGGTCGAGGCATTGCCCTGCGGGTCGAGATCGACGATCAGCACCGTTTCGCCGACGGCGGCAAGCGCGGTGCCAAGATTGATGGCCGTCGTCGTCTTGCCCACCCCGCCCTTCTGATTGGCGAGCGCCAGGATGCGCGAAGCGGATGATTGAGGCAGAAGCTTTTCAGCGGACACGATGGGCCTCCTTCACCACGAGGATTAGGCCGCGGGAATCGGTCATGCTCGGGTGTTTTTCTACCTCCATTTTCCAAGATATGGTGGCGTTGGTCAATTCCGCATCCACATCTTGTCCCTTATGAAAATAACCTATGGCGCCATTTTGAAGGAACGGTGCGGCATAATCGAGGAGCCTGGACAAGGGCGCAAGGGCCCGGGCGGTGACCGCTTCGGCCTTGATCGTCCCTGCGAGGGACCCCGCCCGCTCGATCCTGAGGCTATGCACTTGCGCCCTGGCACGGGTCTGCCGGGCCGCCTCGCGCAGGAAGGCGCCCTTCTTGAGGTTGCTTTCGAAGAGATGAGCTTCGAGCGGCCGGGCGATGGCGAGGACGAGACCCGGAATGCCGGCGCCGCTGCCGAGATCCGCCAGGGTCTTCGTGTTGTCAGGCAGGAGCGCCAGCAACTGCAGAGCATCGGCAATGTGGCGCATCCAGATATCGTCGAGCGTCGAGGATCCGATCAGATTGATTCGCGCCTGCCAGGTGAGAAGCAGGCCGACATAGGTCTCGAGGCGCTCGCCTGATTCACGTGAAACACCGAACCGCTCGAGGATGGCTTCCTTGCCTCCTGCGAGCGTCCTCACGCGCTTTCTCGGATCTCGCGCCGGCTTATGTGACCGAGTATGGCAGTGAGCCCTGCCGGCGTCATGCCGTCAATCCGCGCCGCCTGGCCGAGCGAGGCCGGCCGTACCCGCTCGAGCTTCTGGCGCAGCTCCGCCGACAGCGACGGGATGGAAGTGTAGTCCATACCGGCCGGCAAGGTCAGGCTTTCGTCACGCCGGAGTGCCACGATGTCGGCTTCCTGGCGCGCCAGATAACCCGAATAAAGTGCGTCAGCTTCCAGCGCCTCGCGGGCATAGGTGGGCAGGCCGGCAAATTCGGACCATAGGCAAGCGACCCGGTCATAGCCGACACCGGGTGTCGCAATGAGATCGAGGGCAGAACGCCGCTTGCCATCCTGATTGACCTTGAGACCGGCCTTCGCCGCCTCCGCCGAGGTGAGCGATACGCCATGGGCAAGCCCCCTGGCCCGGCTGAGGATGTCCTGACGCGCGGCAAAGACCGAAGACCGCTCGGCGCCGACCAGCCCTAGTGCCTCGCCCTTGGGCGTCAGGCGTTCATCGGCATTGTCGGCCCTGAGGCTCAGGCGGTATTCGGCGCGCGAGGTGAACATGCGGTAGGGCTCGGAAACACCCTTGGTGACCAGATCATCGATCATCACGCCAAGATAGGCTTCGGCGCGATCGAAGATCACCGGTGCCTGGCCGGACACTCGGCGCGCCGCATTGAGGCCGGCGATAAGGCCCTGGGCGGCCGCTTCCTCATAGCCAGTTGTGCCATTGATCTGGTCCAGCGAAGCCGAGAGCTCGCGCGGATCGACATGGTCATATTCGATCGCATAGCCCGGACGCAGCACATGGACGTTTTCGAGGCCCGCTATGGTCTTGAGGAAAACGTGCTGCACCTCTTCCGGCAACGAGGTCGAAATCCCATTCGGATAGACCGTGTCGTCATCGAGACCTTCCGGTTCGAGGAAGATCTGGTGCGCCGAGCGGTCCTTGAAGCGGTTGATCTTGTCTTCGATCGATGGACAATAACGGGGGCCGACACTTTCGATCTGCCCGGAATACATGGGGCTCAGATGGATATTGTCGGCGATGATCCGGTGCGTGGCTTCGTTGGTCTGGGTGATGTGACAGGAAACCTGCGGCGTCGTGATTGCGCGCGTCAGGATTGAGAAGGGTGCCGGATCCGCATCGCCCTTCTGCTCTTCGAGCTGCGCCCAGTCGATGCTGCGGCCGTCGAGGCGCGCCGGCGTTCCGGTCTTCAGTCGGCCGAGCCTGAGTCCGGCATCGCGCATCTGCTGCGACAGGCCAAGCGCCGGCGGCTCGCCGACGCGGCCGGCCGGAATCTTCTTGGGCCCCAGGTGAATGAGGCCATTGAGAAAGGTGCCGGTGGTCAGCACGACGGCCGGCGCCGTGATCCTGCAGCCGTCCGCGCTGATGATGCCGCGCACCGAACCGTCTTCCAGGATCAAGGCCGCGACGAGCTTGCGGTCGGCTTGCGCGCGGGGCCCGCGCACCGCCGGTCCCTTGGAGCGGTTGAGTAGGCGGAACTGTATGCCGGCCTGGTCGGCGGCGCGTCCCATCAATCCGTCGAGCGCATCGATCTCGCGCACCAGATGGCCTTTGCCAAGACCGCCAATGGCAGGATTGCATGACATTTCGCCGATCGTCGCAAACCGATGCGTCACCAGTGCAGTGGCAGCGCCAAGGCGCGCTGACGCGGCCGCGGCTTCGCAGCCGGCATGGCCGCCGCCCACAATGATGACATCGAATTGGGTATTCATGCTGCGCTCAATACTTAATCCGGGCACGGACGTCAAAAGACTAGATTAGGTCTATTTTGACCGGTTTCACGTGAAACAGGTTAAATCCTATTTACCAATGCAGAATTCGCGAAAAATCGAGTCGAGAATGTCTTCGACATCGATGCGTCCGGTCAGTCTTCCCACATCATGAGCGGCCGCCCGCAAGGCTTCCGCCATCAATTCGGGATGATCGGCCGAGACCGCGGAAGCCCGCAGAAGATTCTCGACGCAGGATTGGGTGATCTGTTTGTGACGGCTCCGAATCAATGTCGCCGATTCGGCATGTGCGGCATGCCGCAGCACGCGCTCTTCCAGGGCGGTGAAGAACTCGGCCATACCGGCACCAGTCCTGGCCGAGACACGGTGCGCCATCCCTAAGCTTCTGTCCGTCGGATCGAGGTCGCTCTTGTTTTCGATCCATAACGTTTCCGAATCGAGTTCGGGAAGAGGGCCTGATGGACTTCCGGGAGCGCTCACCCAGATGACGACATCCGCAGCCTGAAGTTCCCGGCCAGTGCGGTCCATGCCGATGCGCTCGATTTCGTCTTCGGTGGCGCCGCGCAGGCCGGCCGTATCGGTGAGGATCACCGGCACGCCGGAGAACTCCATCATGACTTCGATCACATCGCGGGTCGTACCGGGTATGGCCGACACAATGGCCGCGTCGCGCTTCGCCAGCAGATTGAGGAGGCTCGACTTGCCCACATTTGGCGGCCCGGCCAGTACGATCTTGACGCCTTCACGCAGCGATGCGGCGCGGTTCGCCTCGGCCAGCGCGCCACGCATCCTCACCGTCAGATCATCGAGCCGGCGTCTGACTTCGTCCACCGTCTGCTCGGCGACGTCGGCCTCATCGGCGAAATCGACAGCCGCCTCGACGCGCCCCAGTATTGAGACGAGATCGCGGCGCCAGCCTTCGATCACTTGCGAAGCGCCGCCCAGAGCATGATGAAGCGCCTGCTGACGCTGTCGCTCCGTCCGCGCCTGGATGAGATCGCCAAGGCCCTCCGCCGCCATCAGATCCATGCGCCCGTTGCGGAAGGCCCTCCTGGTGAACTCGCCGGGCTCGGCCAGGCGCAGTCCGGCCATACCGCCAAGGGCATCGAGCATCGCGCGGATGACCGCCAGGCTGCCATGCAGATGGAACTCGACCACATCCTCGCCGGTGTAACTTTTGGGGCCTGGAAACAGCAGAAGCACCCCGTCATCGAGGACACCTTGGGTCAGCGGATGGCGGAAAACCCGGCGCGCCGCATGTCGAGGTGCCGGCAAGTCGCCGGTCAGACTGCGGGCCGCCATGAAGGCCCCACGGCCACTCAAGCGTATGATCGCTATTCCGGCCATTCCGGATCCGGAAGAAAGCGCAAATATGGTACTACTTTCGCTCATTTCGGATTCGAATCGATACCATCAGGCTCGGGGTGGTTTGCCTTGTCACTCCAGCAGCGTAGCATGGCGACAAGAGCTCATTATGCGCCAATCTTCTGAGGCTGGAAACCAGCCCCTATCTGCTTCAGCACAAGGACAACCCCGTGCACTGGATGGCCTGGGGCGATGAAGCCTTCGCCAGGGCCAAAGCCGAGGACAAGCCGATCATCCTTTCGGTCGGCTATGCTGCCTGCCACTGGTGCCATGTCATGGCCCGTGAAAGCTTCGAAGACGCCGAAACCGCCCAGCTCATGAACGGCCATTTCGTCGCGATCAAGGTCGACCGTGAGGAGCGTCCTGATGTCGATCGCCTCTACATGCAGGCTTTGCATTCATTGGGCGAGCAGGGCGGTTGGCCGCTGACGATGTTCTTGACGCCCGACGGATATCCTTTCTGGGGCGGGACTTATTTTCCAAAGGAAACGCTCTATGGCCGGCCAAGCTTTCGCCATGTTCTGAAAGAGCTCAAGCGCATCTGGCGCGATGAACGCGACAAGGTCACCACCAACGCCAGCGCGATCTTTTCCGCCCTCGGGCGCGAGCCGGCAAAGCCGCAAGGCGAGGCCACTCTGTCGCTCGATTTCGCTCGCGACGCCGCTGAGGCTTTTCTGCGCGCCATCGATTTCGATCATGGCGGGCTCAAAGGCGCGCCGAAATTCCCGCAAGTGCCTGTCTTCTCCTTTCTCTGGACCATGGCGGAGCGCAGCGGCGACCAACGCCTCGCCGAGGCGGTGGTGACGACCCTCATTCATATCTGTCAGGGTGGGATCTATGACCATCTGGGCGGCGGCTTTGCGCTCTATTCCGTCGATCCGATCTGGCTCGTCCCGCATTTCGAAAAGATGCTCTATGACAATGCCCAGCTCGTGGCCCTTCTCGCCCGCGTCGCAGCCAAGACGCAGAACGCTCTGTTTCATGTCAGGGTAGAAGAATCCATTGCTTTTGTTCTGCGCGAGATGCGCACCCCGATTGGTGCTTTCGCGGCGAGTTACGATGCCGATTCCGAAGGCGAGGAAGGCAAGTTCTATGTGTGGTCGAAGGCAGAGATCACTGACCTTCTCCCGGCCCGCGAAGCCCAGCTCTTCGCCGAAGTCTACGATGTCTCAAGACAAGGCAATTGGGAAGGTCACAATATCCTCAATCGCCTGAAGACCCTGGACCTGCTCGACGACGACCGCGAGCGTCGCCTTGCCTTCTCGCGCCAAATCCTTTTCACCCAACGCGCCAAACGCATCCCGCCCGGCTATGATGACAAGGTCCTTGCCGACTGGAACGGTCTGATGATCTCGGGCCTGGCTGACGCGGCACTGCTGCTTGCCAAGCCTGATTGGGCCGATATGGCCCGCACCGCTTTCGCCGCCATCCGATCGCATCACTGGCAGGACGGCCGCCTCCATCATTCCTGGCGCAATGGCAGGCTGCGCTACGACGCCACAGCTGAAGGCTATGCCCACCTGATCACCGCCGCCCTCGCTCTCGCTGCCATCACACCCGGGGGTGACCATCTCTCATTCGCGCGAACACTCACGCAAGCCATGATCGCCCGTCTCTGGGATGAGGACAAAGGCGCCTTCGCCTTCGCCACCAAAGAAGCCCGCCTCATCATCCGCAACGTCCAGGGCCATGATGATGCAACACCCAATGCCAATGCAGTCATGCTGCGCAATTTGGCCCGTCTCCATCATCTCACCGGCGCCGCCGATTACCTTGCCAAGGCTGAAGCCATCCACCGTAATTTCGCCGCGGACGCGCTCAGCAATCCCTTTGGCTATGCGACGTTGCTCGATGCTTTCACGGTCCTTGCCGATCCGGTGCAGATCGTCATGAGTGGCAAAGGAGGCGATCCTTTTGCCGATGACCGCTTCCGGCGCCTCATCGCAGCCACCGGACCCAACGCCATCATCCAATGGATCGAAGACCCTTCAGCCTTGCCGGCAGATCACCCGGCCCGGCAGAAATCAGCGGGTGCTGCTTCACGCGCCTATCTCTGCCGCGGCCAGGTCTGCGCCGCACCGGCGGAGACTGTGGCCGAGGTCGACGAAGCGTTGGCGCTTCTCGGGCTGACCGACTCACGATCCTGAAACCAGCACCTTCCCTATCAGGGGTGAGGTACCCGCCCCGCCTGACACCGTCAGTTAAGCGTTCATCGAGTCGAAGAAGTCGCCATTGGTCTTCGTCTGCCGCAATTTGTCGAGCAGGAACTCGATCGCATCCACCGTACCCATCGGGTTGAGGATACGCCGCAGCACATAGGTCTTCTTGAGCAGATCCGGCTTCACCAGCAGCTCTTCCTTACGGGTGCCTGAGCGCAGGATGTCGATCGACGGGAAGACGCGCTTATCGGCCACCTTGCGGTCGAGAATGATTTCCGAATTGCCCGTGCCCTTGAATTCTTCGAAGATGACTTCATCCATGCGGCTGCCGGTATCGATCAGCGCCGTCGCGATAATCGTCAGCGACCCGCCTTCCTCGATATTGCGCGCCGCACCGAAGAAACGCTTCGGCCGCTGCAGCGCATTGGCATCGACGCCGCCGGTCAGGACCTTGCCCGAGGAAGGCAGCACGGTGTTATAGGCGCGACCCAGCCGGGTGATCGAATCGAGCAGGATCACGACGTCGCGGCCATGTTCAACGAGACGCTTCGCCTTCTCGATCACCATTTCAGCGACCTGCACATGCCGCGATGCCGGCTCATCAAAGGTCGACGAGATCACTTCGCCCTTCACCGAGCGCTGCATGTCGGTCACCTCTTCCGGCCGCTCATCGATCAAGAGCACGATCAGGTAGCACTCCGGGTGATTGGTGCTGATCGATTGCGCGATATTCTGCAAAAGCACGGTCTTGCCGGTGCGCGGCGGTGAAACGATCAGGCCACGCTGGCCCTTGCCGATCGGCGTCACGATATCGATGACCCGGGCCGAGAAATCCTTCTTGGTCGGATCCTGGATTTCCATCTCCAGCCGCTCATCCGGATAGAGCGGCGTCAGATTGTCGAAATGCACCTTGTGGCGGGTCTTGTCCGGATCCTCGAAATTGATCGTGTTGACCTTGAGCAGTGCAAAGTACCGCTCGCCTTCCTTAGGGCTCCTGATCTGACCTTCCACCGTATCGCCGGTGCGCAAGGTGAAGCGCCGGATCTGGCTCGGGCTGACATAGATGTCATCGGGGCCAGCAAGATAATTCGCATCCGGCGAGCGCAGGAAGCCGAAGCCGTCCTGCAGCACTTCGACGACCCCCTCGCCGATGATCTCGACTTCGCGCGTTGCTAGGCTCTTCAGGATGGCGAACATCAGTTCCTGCTTGCGCAGCGCGCTGGCATTCTCAACCTGCAGCTCTTCGGCAATGACGAGAAGCTCGGCCGGGGTTTTTTCTTTAAGGGAATGTAATTTGATTTCTTTGAGTTCTGAAATGCTTGTCATGGGGATTTTCAATACGCCGCTGAGGCAGCGTGGATTCCACGTAGGAGTTGAGTGCCGGGTTACTAAAACAACGGCCCGGCGGGTGAGGGAGGGAGCTGATTCTGGTGAAGAATCTTGCCGGTCCTTTGAGGTGGGAACCTTGAACCGGTCACTGCTTCACGCATGCTTTAACAAAATCCGAACGCCTTGGAAACTGTTTTGTTTCAGAGTGGTTTCACGACCGCCATGATCACGATCACAATCAGGAGAACAGTCGGTATCTCATTAATCATCCGGAAGAACCGCTCGTCGCGCGGGCGTTCGTCGTTGCCGAAGGCCTTGACGAAACCCGCAAGCCACAAATGGAAGAACGTCATCGCTACCACGCCGATGAGCTTCACCACCAGCCACAGGCCGATATTGGCAAAGGCATCCGTCACCAAGATCAAGGCGAGCCCAAGGACCCAGCTCAATATCATGGCGGGATACATGATCGCCTCGAGCAGCCGGCGTTCCATGATCTTGAAGACCTCGGATGTCTCTCCGCCAAGCACCGTACGGCGATGATAGACCATCAGTCGCGGCAGATAGAACAGTCCCGCCATCCAGGCGGTGACCGCGATAATGTGAAAGGCCTTGAGCCAGAGATAGGCCATAGATAGCTATCCATCCAGTTTCCGCAAGTGCTTTATCACCAGATCGACATGCTCCGGTGGTGTTCCCGGCCGCATTCCGTGTCCCAGGTTGAATATATGCCGGTCCCTCGGCAAGGCTGCCGCCACCTGCTCGATCCCTCTGGTCAGGGCATCGCCGCCACATTCGACCAGCAGCGGGTCAAGATTTCCCTGTATGACATGTGACCCGGCAAGCTGATCGCGTGCCCAATCGAGTGGCATGGACGTCTCCACGCCCAAACACTCCGCTTTCGTCGCCTCTCCGATACGCCTGTGCCCGGCACCGGCGCCCCGGGCAAAAACAATCACCGGAATACCGGGTCTCTGATCGCGCAACCCTTTCACGATCCGGCCTATCGGCAGGGCGATGATCTTCTCCTGCAGATAACCAGGCAGGTCACCCGCCCAGGAATCGAAGATCTGTACCACATCGACGCCCGCATCGATCTGACGGACCAGATAGGTCACCGACGCATCGATTAGCCGCTCCATCAGGAGATCGAACCATGGCGGCCCTTCGGCAGCGACCGCGCGCGCAACCTCGCGCCCGCTTTCACCGCCGCCCCCAATCATGTAGCTCGCCACCGTCCATGGCGCTCCGCAAAATCCGATGAGAGCAACGTTGGCCGCCAGCCTCTCTTTGGCGGCCTTCACCGTCTCGCAGATCAGCCCAACCTCTTTCGCCTCATCGAGCGGTCGCAAGGCGCCCACGCGTTCAAGGCCCGAAATCTTCTCGACAACTGGACCCTCACCCTCCTCGAAGGCGAGGCCAAGCCCCATCGCCTGCGGTACGACCAGAATATCGGCAAACAGGATGGCCGCATCAAGATCGAAACGCGCCAAAGGCTGAAGCGTTACTTCTGCGGCAAGATCCGGCGCATAACAGAGATTGAGGAACGATCCCGCTCTGGCTCTCACCTCGCGATATTCGGGAAGATAGCGGCCAGCTTGGCGCATGAACCATACTGGACGTCTCAATACCTTCTTGCCATTAAGGACGTCCAGTAAAGGCGGATCATTCATGGACTCATACCAATATAAGAGAAGAGATAAGAATCTGGAGTAGATGCTGTATGGCTGGAGTCATGAATAGCGATCTTACCCAGCTCTTGCCAACCGGGCCTTGTTGTCACATCTTTCCAGACCCTTGGAAGGACTTTGATTACTGATAAATATGACCTTGATTTCAATATTTTAAGAAGGACTGGACGAAATTGTCCACAAGTCTTGGCGAGCCCCTCAACAGGGACGTGCTTGTCCACGATACCACCGGCCGTAATTCTTTCGGGCGAGACTGTGGATTAGCCGGTGAACTAAATGATAGAAGCTTTCTAAGGTCTTAACGGCCATCGACTTATCCACAATTGAGTAACCGGTCCTCCAGTGTCGGCTCCAAGATTTTTCCACATGCATCTGATCTCGGATGCCACCGGTGAGACGTTGAACACCGTCGCCCGGGCGGCGATGGCCTATTATGCCGACTATCAGCCGGTCGAGCACATCTATGCCCTGGTTCGCACCCAGAAACAGCTCGCCCGCGCCCTGACCGAGATCGAAAGCCAGCCCGGCGTGGTCCTGTTCACGCTGATCGATACGGATTTGCGCGCTCAGCTCGAAAAGAGGTGCGCCGAGCTCACCATTCCCTGCATCTCCATCCTGGATCCGGTAATCGCCAGCCTGGCGCAGTATCTCAATGCTCAGTCGCGACCGCACCTTGCCGGCCAGCATGCGCTCAATGCCGAATATTTCCGCCGTATCGATGCTTTGAACTTCACCATGATCCATGATGATGGTCAGCACACGGATGATCTCGACCAGGCCGATGTCATATTGACCGGGATCAGCCGGTCGTCGAAGACGCCGACCAGTATCTAGCTTGCCAATCGGGGCATCAAGACCGCGAATATCCCGATCGTACCGAATATTCCAGCCCCGAAGGAGCTCGAAACCGTGACCCGCCCGCTGATCGTCGGTCTGATTGCCAGCGCCGAGCGCATCGCCCAGATCCGCCGGCATCGGCTCCTCGCCATGAATGAAGAGGATGAGACCGATTATGCGGACCGCGATGCCATCGCCGCAGAACTGTCTCATATGCGCAAGCTCTGTACCCGGCACAATTGGCCGATCATCGATGTCACCCGGCGTTCGATCGAGGAGACCGCCGCCGCAGTGATCAATCTGATGCGCGAACGCAATGAGGCGAGGGATGCCGAGGCATGAAGCTGGTTCTGGCCTCGACCAGCCGGATTCGCGGCGACCTGCTTTTAAAGGCGGGTCTCGCTTTCGATGCCGTGCGCCCGGAAGTCGATGAAACCGAGATAAAGAAGGCATCGCGGCGCTTGGCACCCGGCGATCTTGCTTTGTCCCTGGCGGCGGCGAAAGCCGTTTCGGTTGCGAATCGAATGTCCGATGCGCTGGTCCTCGGCGCCGATCAGATCCTCAACCTCGAGGGCAGGGTCTTCGATAAGCCCGAAAGCCCAGAAGCGGCGCGCCGGCAGCTCCTCGATCTGCGCGGCCGCAGCCATGTCCTCGAAACCGCCCTATGCTGCGCGCGCGGGAGCGCCGTCATCTGGCGCTATCTGGACCAAGCGACGCTGACGATGCGCTCTTTCACTGATGGATTTCTGGATGACTATCTGCGCCACATGGGACCGGAAGTGACGACATCGGTCGGTGCCTACAAGCTCGAAGGTTTGGGAGCCCAGCTTTTCGATAAGATAGAGGGCGATTATTTCACCATACTCGGTTTGCCACTCTTGCCGCTGCTCGATTTCCTGAGGCGTCAGGGCGCGCTCGCGGCATGACCCGTAAAGCCTGTGTCATCGGCTGGCCGATCAGCCATTCGCGCTCGCCTCTCATCCACGGCTACTGGCTGAGGCACTATGGTATCGCCGGCAGCTATGAGCGCATCCCGGTACCGCCGGAAGAGCTGTCTGATTTCCTTGCCCGGCTCGTGCAAAGAGGCTTCGCCGGATGCAACGTCACCTTGCCGCATAAGGAAGCAGCTTTTCGTGCCGTTCGCATCGCCGACGGCGCGACCGGTCGTCTCGGCGTGGTCAACACGGTGTTCGCGCGCGACGGCGAATTATGGGGCACCAGCACTGACGGCGAAGGATTTGTTGCGAGCCTTGCTGCAAGCCTGCCGGGCTGGCGGGCCAAGGACCAGACGGTGGTGATCCTGGGCGCGGGCGGCGCTACCCGCGCCATTGTCGGCGCGCTGGTGGACCAAGGCAGTGGGCGCATCATCATCGCCAACCGGACGCGCGCCCGGGCCGAAGAGTTGCGACGCGATTTCGGCTCCAGCATCGAACCGCGGGACTGGACAGAGACCAGCGACGTCCTCGGCTTTGCCGATCTTCTCATCAACACCACATCGCTCGGCATGACCGGACAGCCGGCGCTGGAGATCGATCTCGGCAATCTGCCGAAATCAGCTGTCGTCACCGACATCGTATATACGCCGCTCGAAACCGATCTTCTCCGCCGTGCCCGGACGCTCGGCAATGCTACGATTCCAGGCCTCGGCATGCTGCTGCATCAGGCGGTGCGCGGCTTCGAATTGTGGTTCGGCATCCGCCCGGAAGTGACGGCCGATCTCTATGATCTCATCGCCCGCGATATCGATCCGGGGTACCGGCGATGATAGTGATCGGCCTCACCGGATCGATCGGCATGGGCAAATCCGAAACGGCGCGGATGTTCGCCGAACAAGGCGTGCCGGTTTGTGAATCGGATGCGATCGTGCACCGGCTTTATGAGAAAGATGGCGCTGCCGTCGCCCCGGTGGCAGCTGCCTTTCCCGATATGCGCGATGACGGCGGCATCGACCGTGAGAAGCTTTCGCGCCATCTCGCTGCGAATGCCGAAGATTTCGCCCGGCTCGAAGCCATCGTCCATCCTTTGGTGCGCGCCGAACAGGAGAATTTCCTGAAGGATGCGCGAAAGCACAACGTCCGCCTCGCGGTGCTCGATATTCCCTTGCTGTTCGAGACCGGCCGCGACCGCGACGTCGATCGGATCGTCGTCGTCTCCGCCCCCGCCGAGGTCCAGCGCCGCCGCGTCCTGGCGCGGCCGGGAATGGACGAAGCGAAATTTGCTGCCATCCTGGCCCGCCAAGTTCCCGATGCGGAAAAGCGGGCCCGCGCCGATTTCATTGTGGACAGCGCTCACGGATTTGATCACGCCCGCCGGCAAGTGCGCGATATAATCGCCGCACTTTCGAAGTGCTGATTCGGCTCAGGGACATCAGATGCGCGAGATCGTTCTCGACACCGAGACAACCGGTATAGATCACGCCAAGGGTCATCGTATCGTCGAGATCGGCGCGGTCGAGCTCGTCAATCACATTCCGAGCGGCAAGACCTTTCACAGCTATCTCGATCCCGAGCGCGACATGCCGCCCGATGCCGAGGCCATCCACGGTCTCTCCACCCAATTCCTGAGAGGCAAGCCGCTCTTTGCCGTGATCGCCGCAGAATTCCTCGCCTTCATCGGCGAAGCGAGTCTCGTGATCCACAATGCCGCTTTCGATATCGGCTTCCTCAACGCCGAATTTGCCCGCGTCAATGGACCGGCGATACTGCCCGAACGCGTCATCGATACCTTGATGCTGGCGCGCCAGAAGCATCCGATGGGACCGAACAGCCTCGATGCTCTGTGCAAGCGCTACGGCATCGACAATGCGAAACGCGACAAGCATGGCGCCCTGCTCGATTCCGAATTGCTGGCCGATGTATATCTCGAGCTCATTGGCGGACGCCAATCGGCATTGTCGCTCTCCGCCATCACCGTCTCGGCGCGCGCCCTGATCGCGCCTTCGGGTATCGTCAGGGCGCGTCCCGCACCGCTCGCCAGCCGGCTGACCGAGCTGGAGATCGCGGCCCACGCGGCTCTGATCGCCGAGCTTGGCGACAAGGCCATGTGGAACGAGCTTCTGAGGTGAGCGGCGATGTCTGACTCTTTTACCTTCCCCCTTGCGGGAGGGAAATGGTGGGCCGATTGTTCCGACGAGAAAACGAATAGATTACGCTATCGCTTGCGTCTGCGCCGCCATGCGCTTCTGATACATGCCGGCGAAATCGATCGGATCGAGCATCAGAGGCGGGAAACCGCCGTTGCGGGTCGCATCGCTGAGGATCTGGCGCGCGAAAGGGAACAGCATGCGCGGGCATTCGATGAGCACCGCCGGATGCAGCATATTCTGCGGGAAATTCTCGAGATGGAAAACACCGGCATAGAGTATTTCGGCGGCGAAGACGACCTTGCTTTCCGAAGTTGCCTTGGCGTCGATATGAAGCTCGACCTCGAAATCGGCCGGCCCCAGATTGCGCGCATTCACGTTGATAGAGATGTTGATCTCGGGCTGCGACTTCTGCGGCGCCAGCGATTGCGGCGCATGCGGATTTTCGAAGCTCAGATCTTTGAGATATTGGCCGAGAATGCGCATCGAAGGCTGGGCGCCAGGTTGTGGCGGCGGCGCATTGAGATCAGGCGCCGGGGCGGCCGGGGTGGCGGCGGTCTGACGGCTGCCGCCATTGGTTGTTTTGGCGGCCTGCTTCTTCGGCGCCGGCTTGCTCGTTTTGGCCATGAATCTCGTGCCTTTCCTCAAAACGCGTGATCCGCCAGCTATCATGAATGGCTGATGAGCCGCAAGCTTTGCGATTTAGCGTGACCAGGGTGAGTCTTCGTTCTTTTCCTGAGGCGGCAAACGGTCTTCATGGATTTCTACTACCTCGCCCTCGATCACGACAGCGCCGCGCCGGGCACCCGGTCGGCTCATGCGGCGTTCAACGATTTGGCGCGTGAAGGGAAGGAGCAGAAAGATGGCGGCGACATCAGAGAGCAATCCCGGCAGGATGAACAGGATGCCAGCAAGGAAGCCGAGGATGCCGCCGATCGCCGTTTCGGGCCCGAGCTCGCCTGTCTGAGCAGCCTGACGGAGTTCGCTCAGCGACTTGACCCCGGTATGGCGGATGGTCAGGCCGCCTGCCACGAAGCCCAAAAGGACCGCGAGGATGGGAAACCAGGCGCCGAACCATTGGCCGGTCTTAACCAGAAGGAAAAGCTCCAGCAGGCCGAGCGCAAAAAGGACAAAAAATATGGTTCTGATCACCTGAAACCTGTAGGACATTGAGAGGGCGGCGGCCTTTGGACCGTGCCCCAGCCCTCCTATATAAGAGGGCAGAGACCCGGACTTCAATTTGGCAAGACGGAAAGACCCGGATCCTTGCAATTGCGGTGGTGGTCATTTTGCGCCTGCGTTCGGTCCTGGGTAAGCGGACCGGCACCGAGCGTCCTCCGCTTGATCCCTATGCCGACCAGCGCCGCGCCGAAAAGTCGCAACCGCCCGGCAATATCATCAACCTGCCGCAGCGCGAAAATGCGCCGGATAATCCGGTGCTGGAAAAGCCGCTGGAGCCGGTATGGAGCGGCTATGCCGAGGCCGATTCGATCGTCGCCAAGGGTCTTGAGAAGATCGCTCAGGTTGACCGCCAGTTCTCGACCAAGGTCTTCGTCGATGGCGCCAAGATCGCTTACGAGATGGTGGTGACGGCCTTTGCCCAGGGCGATCGCCAGTCGCTCAAGAATCTTCTGTCGCGCGATGTCTATGAGGGCTTCGCCCGGGCCATCGATGAGCGCGAAGGTGCCGGCAATACCATCGAGTCGCGCTTTGTCGGCATCGACAAGACCGACCTGACCGCCGCCGACCTCAAGGGCAAGCGCGCCAGCATTACCATACGCTTCATCGCCGAATTCATTTCCGCGACGCTCAACAAGGCGGGCGAGGTCATCGAAGGCGATCCCAAGCAGGTGCGCGAGATCACCGATGTCTGGACCTTCGAACGCGATACCTCGATGCGCGATCCAAACTGGAAACTGGTGGCAACGGACGAGCCGGGTTAGAGCATCGGCCGAAAAGTTCATGGCCGCCCTCGAGGCGGCCATCCAGTCTATAAATTTGGCGCGTGATTGGACGGAAAACCGGTGCCCACTTTTCCTGATCACGCGCCTGCGGTTTTCGGATGAAGCCGATGCGCCAAATAAGTTACCGGCCCGCGCCCGTGCACCAGCTCTTGAGTTCCGCTCTGCTATTGGTCATGTCATCGATCATGAGCGCCGCAGCCGGACCGATTCTCGAACCAACGACATTCGAAAGCATTTCTGGCTGGACCGAGGCGGACCACCGCATCGCCCTGGAGACCTTTGGCCGTTCTTGTGACGAAATCGAAGCGGCAGGGCACGCTTTTGCGCGCAAGGTCGCCTATGGCGGCACCCGGCGCGACTGGCTCACCGTATGTCACCGGTTGAAAGCCGCCACCGATCCGCGCGCTTTCTTCGAAGAGACTTTCACCCCGTTGATCGTGCACGATCCGGCTCGCCCGGAAGGTCTGTTCACCGGCTATTTCGAGCCCGAGGCGGAAGGCAGTCGCAAACCGGGGGGCGACTACAAGGTTCCGATCTATGCGCGCCCCGCCGACCTCATCGCCTTCGATGCCAGGACCGCCAAGCGCCTCGGCCTCGCTTATGGCCGCATGATCGGCGGCAGGCCCCAAGGCTATTTCACCCGCCGCGAGATCGAGGAAGGGGCACTTTCAGATCAGCGACTGGAGCTGGTCTGGCTCAAGGACTGGGCCGATGCCTTCTTCATCCAGGTCCAGGGTTCGGGCCGCGTTCGCCTCCCTGACGGTGGTCTGCTGCGGCTTGGCTTTGCGGCGAAGACCGGCCAGCCCTATACCGGCATTGGGGGCCTTCTGGTCGAGCGCGGTGTGCTCACCCGCGACGACATGTCGATGCAGGCGATCAGGGCCTGGATGCGCGACAACCCGCAAGCCGCGCGCAAGCTCATGTGGGAGAACAAATCCTTCGTATTCTTTCGCGAGGTGACTGCAGGCGATCCAAAGCTCGGACCGCCCGGCGCCCAGAAAGTGTCGCTGACACCTTTCCGCTCTCTCGCCATTGACCGTTCGCTGTGGATGTTCGGCACGCCGGTCTGGCTCGACACCGAGGTGCCCAAGGGCAGAAGCGGAACGCTCGTTCCGTTCAAGAGCCTCCTGGTGGCGCAGGATACCGGCACGGCGATCAAGGGCCATGCCAGAGGCGATGTCTTCTGGGGCGCGGGCGAGGACGCAGCCCTCACCGCCGGACGTATGAAGAGCCGAGGTCGCATGATCGTGCTCCTGCCCAAGGCGCTTGCAAAACGACTGCTCCAGCGGCAATGACCCGTAAGCTCCCGCCCGATTTCGAATTATGGGAGGACGTCGCCCGGACCGTCAAGCCACTCCACAAGGCGAAGCCGCGCAAGAAATCCACGCCCAAGCCTGAACTCGCTTCTGATGCCGCCAAGACCGCGCCATCCCTGAAAGCGCCAGCCAAGCCTACGACAGTCCGCCACGAGCCACCGCCACTGACCGGCCTCGACCGGCGCAGCGAAAGGCGGATGACGAGAGGCCAGGTGGAGATCGAGGGGCGGATCGATCTGCATGGCACCGGCATTGAACGATCGCATGAACGCCTGCTGAATTTCCTGGCGGCATCGCGGGCGCAAGGCTTGCGCATGGTGCTGGTGATCACCGGCAAGGGCGCATCGCCCTTCACCCGGCATACGCTGCATGGCGCGGACCACTATCATGCGCCCGAGCGCCAGGGCCGCTTGCGCCGTCTGGCGCCCGAATGGTTCCATGAGCGCGAGTTTCGCCAGCATATTGCCGGCTTCCAGCCGGCTCATCCCCGCCATGGCGGCGGCGGCGCTTTCTATGTGAGGCTGCGCAAGAAGGAGCGGACGGTGAAATGACGCCTTTCGGCGAGCGCATGCGCAAATTGCGGACCGAGCGCCAGGTGACGCTGAAGGAGATGGCGGGCGAGATCGGCGTGTCGAGCGCCTATCTCTCCGCGCTCGAGCATGGCAAGCGCGGCCGTCCCGGCTGGCATCTGCTCCAGCGCATCATCAGCTATTTCAACATCATCTGGGACGAGGCGGAAGATGTCGTGCGGCTCGCCCGCATCTCGCATCCGCGCGTCGTCATCGACACGTCCGGCCTCGAGCCTGAGGCGACCGAACTCGCCAATCGCCTCGCCGATGATATTTCCGGGCTCGATGAGAGGGAACTGGCCGAGATGCTCACCGTGCTCAATCGGCGAAAGCAGAAGAAGAAGTAGTAGTCTGCTTCTCCCCCGTAGGGAGAAAGATGTCTGCGCGTGGCGCAGACAGGATGAGGGGTACCCCTTACCCCGGCCCTAACCCCAGCCCTCTCCCCAGAGGGAGTTTTACAGAATAAACTTCGACAGGTCCGTATTGCGCGCCAGATCGCCGAGATTCTTCTCGACGAAGGTCTTGTCGATCATCACCGTCTCGCCGGAGCGGTCGGTCGCCGAATAGCTGACCTCATCGAGGACGCGCTCCATCACCGTCTGCAGGCGCCTCGCCCCGATATTCTCGATCGCCGCATTGACCTCGGCCGCGATATCGGCGAGCGCGTCGATCCCATCTTCGCTGAAATCGAGGGTGACACCTTCGGTCAGGAGCAGCGCCTTGTATTGCTTGATCAGGCTCGCTTCCGGCTCGGTCAGGATGCGGCGGAAATCATCGCGGGTCAGCGCCTTGAGCTCGACGCGGATCGGCAGCCTTCCCTGCAATTCAGGCAGCAGATCGGACGGCTTGGCGATATGGAAGGCGCCCGAGGCGATGAACAGGATGTGATCGGTCTTCACTGGTCCATATTTGGTCGACACCGTCGTGCCTTCGATGAGCGGCAGGAGATCGCGCTGCACGCCTTCGCGGCTGACATCGGCACCCTGGCGCTCCGAGCGGGCGCAGATCTTGTCGAT
>VAZZ01000149.1 GCA_005884715.1 Alphaproteobacteria bacterium
CGCTTCTTTGCGATTTCGAGGGCAAGCGTTGTCTTGCCCGCCTGCCGTGGACCAATCAGGGCGACGGCGGCTTGGCGGGCAAGGGCCTGTTCAACCAGCTTGTGAGCGCGACGAATAATCATTCGTGCAATTTAAAATATAGACTTTCAATTTGCAAGGATCGACAATGGCGCCGGCTTCTGCGCAACGAGCATATAATTCACGTCCATGTCGCGGGCGCGGCGCCACTCGCCTGAAAACGGATTATAGGTCACCCCGGTGCGGTCGAGCTGCTTCAGGCCCGCTGCCGCAAGCCAGGTTTCGAGCTCTTCGGGCGTGATGAACCTTTCCCATTGATGCGTGCCCTTGGGCACCCAGCCCAGGACATATTCGGCGCCGACAATGGCAAGGCCGAAGGATTTGAGCGTCCGGTTCAACGTGGCGATGAAGATCAGCCCGTTGGGCTTGAGGAGACGGGCGCAGGTCGAAACGAAGGCCTTAGGATCGGCGACATGCTCGATCACCTCCATATTGAGAATCAGATCGAAGGCCTCCTGGGCCTCGGCCAGCTGCTCGGCGCTCGCTGCGCGATAGTCGATGGCGAGATCCTGCTCTGCGGCATGGACCCGGGCCGTCCCGATATTCTTCTCGGACGGGTCGACCCCGGTAATCTCTGCGCCAAGCCTCGCCATCGGTTCGGTGAGAAGCCCGCCGCCGCAGCCGATATCGAGAAACTTGAGACCCTCGAAGGGCCGCCTGGCATAGGGATCGCGGGCGAATCGGGCCGTCACCTGCTCCTTGATATAGGCGAGGCGCACTGGATTGAAGACGTGCAGGACGGCGAATTTACCTTTCGGATTCCACCATTCGGCGGCAATTTTCGAGAATTTCTCGACCTCGGCCGGATCGAGGCTTCGGGACTCAAGGACTGGCGTCATCTCGGCTCCTAAAAATCATTGCCTATTATTGCATAGCGAGGGACCGTCATCTATGAGTACGCCGCGCCGCATCCCATCGTTCGCTCAAGGTTCGAGGACAAGGCGTGCCGGGGCCATTTAGGCCCCGTGCGCGTGAATGAAGAGGTTTTGGGCCATGGGCCGCTTGGTGATGAAATTCGGCGGGACTTCGGTTGCCGATGTCGAGCGCATCCGCAATGTGGCGCGCCATGTGGAGCGCGAAGTCAGGGCCGGGCATGAGGTTGCCGTCGTCGTCTCGGCGATGGCGGGAACGACCGACAGGCTGGTCTCGTGGTGCCGGGAAGCCGCCAGCGTTCATGACGCCCGCGAATATGACGCGATCGTCGCGTCCGGCGAACAGGTCACCGCCGGTCTGCTGTCGATCGTATTGCAGGATATGGGCATACCGGCGACGTCCTGGCAGGGCTGGCAGGTCACGGTGAAGACCGATGGCGTCCATGGCGCGGCGCGTATCGTGTCGATCGATGCGACGGATCTGCTCACCACTCTGGGGCGCGGCGGTTCCGATACATCGGCCGTGGCGCTGGCGGCAGCACTCGAGGCGCGCTGCGACATCTATACCGATGTCGATGGCGTCTATACGACCGATCCCCGCCTTGTCTCGAAGGCGCGCAAGCTCGACCGGGTTTCCTATGAAGAAATGCTGGAAATGGCCTCCCTCGGCGCCAAGGTCCTGCAGACACGATCAGTTGAGCTCGCCATGGTTTACAAGGTACCTTTGCAGGTGCGCTCGAGTTTCGAGCCGCCCGATGCCGCCAGTCAGAACCGGCCGGACGGCTCCGGGCCCGGAACACTCGTATGCGATGAGGACAGTATCGTGGAACAGCATGTTGTAAGCGGAATCGCCTATACGAAGGACGAAGCCAAGGTTTCGATCCGCAAGGTGAAGGACAAGCCCGGTGTTTCGGCCTCGATCTTCGGGCCCCTCGCCGAGGCCGATATCAGCGTCGACATGATCGTCCAGAACGTGTCGAGCGACGGCGAGACGGCGAACATCACCTTCACGGTGGCGCGCAAGGACATGCGTAAGGCGCTCGAAGTCCTGCAGGGACTGAATGACAAGGTCGGCTATCACGAGCTCACCCATTCGTTTGATGTCGCCAAGGTATCGGTGGTCGGCATCGGCATGAGGAGCCATGCCGGCGTCGCTTCGAAGATGTTCAAGACGCTTGCCGAAAAGGGCATCAATATCCAGGCGATCACCACCTCCGAGATCAAGATCAGCGTCTTGATCGATGAGGCCTATACGGAGCTCGCGGTGCGCTCGCTCCATACGGCCTATGGGCTCGAAGGAGTCAATTGAGCGATGACGATGGCGCTTCGCCATAAAGGCTGCCAAGCCCTTCCGTGGAAACCGGCAATGCCGGAGGACACCGCCTGATGGTCGCATCCGCCTTAGGCCCGCGTGTTCTTCTCAGAAGGCTCCGCGAGGTCATGGCGGAGCCGGAGACAGCACAGAAACGGCTCGACAAGATCGTCGTGTTGATCGCGGCCAACATGGTCGCGGAAGTATGCTCCATCTATGTGATGCGGCCCGGCCAGGTGCTGGAACTCTATTCCACCGAAGGTTTGAAGCGCGAAGCCGTCCACCTGTCGAAACTAAAGGTCGGCGAAGGTCTCGTCGGCACCATCGCGGCAGAGGCCCAGCTCCTCAATCTCGCCGACGCGCAGACCCATCCGGCCTTCAAATACCTGCCGGAGACCGGCGAAGAAGCCTACCATTCCTTCCTCGGCGTGCCGATCCTGCGCAACGGCATCGTCATCGGCGTGCTCGTCGTGCAGAACCGCACGCGGCGCCATTACAGCGATGAAGAGGAAGAGGCGCTGCAGACGACGGCGATGGTCCTGGCCGAGATCATCGCATCGGGTGGCCTCACCGATGTGGCGCGTGACGTCGCCGCCGATATCGCCCATGTGCGCAGCCATCATGTGAAAGGCGAAGCGCTCGCCGATGGCATAGCGCTGGGCCACGTCGTGCTGCATGAGCCGCGCGTGGTGGTCGAGAATCTCATCGCCGAGAATATCCCCAAGGAGAAGCTCAGGCTCGATGGCGCGATCGAGCAGTTGCGCGCCCATGTCGATGAACTGGTCGACGGTACCGATACACGCGGCGGCGAATATTCGGAGGTGCTTGAGACCTTCCGGATGTTCGCGCATGACCGCGGCTGGGTGAACCGCTTGCGCGAAACGGTGGAGACGGGTCTCACCGCCGAGGCCGCGGTCGAGCGCGTGCAGAGCGACAACCGTGCGCGCATGATGCGCACGCCCGATCCTTACCTGCGCGAACGCATGCATGATCTCGACGATCTGGCCAACCGGCTGCTGCGCATATTGACCGGCCAGATCGCGACGGCCTCGCGCGGCGATCTTCCGCAGAACGCCATCGTGGTGGCCCGCAATATGGGGCCGGCCGAACTCCTCGACTATGACCGCACCAAATTGCGCGGCGTCATCCTCGAGGAGGGCGGCAGCACCAGCCATGTGGCCATCGTCGCGAGGGCGCTTGGCATTCCGGCGATGGGGCAGAGCGAGGGGATCATCGATGTCGTCGATACCGGCACGCCGCTCATCCTCGATGGCACGGTGGGCGAGGTCTATGTCCGCCCGTCGCCCGAGATCGAACGCGCTTATGCCGACAAGGCGCGCTTCAATGCGCGCCGCCAAGCGCAATTCGCAGCACTGCGCGATACGCCATCGATAACCAAAGACGGGGTCAAGATCGATCTCGGCATCAATGCCGGCCTCCTGGTCGACCTGCCGCATTTGCGCGATTCAGGGGCCGACGGCATCGGCCTGTTCCGCACCGAATTGCAGTTCATGATGGCGCAGCATTTTCCGCGCCTCGATGCGCAGGTGAGACACTATCGCGGCATCCTCGCCGCCGCCAACGAGCGGCCGGTGACCTTCCGCACGCTCGATATCGGGGCGGACAAGCTGCTCCCCTATCTGCGCCAGATCAAAGAAGACAATCCGGCGATGGGCTGGCGCGCCATCCGCATGGCGCTCGACCGGCCTGCCTTGCTGCGCCTGCAGCTCAGGGCGCTGCTCAAGGCCGGTGCCGGACAGAAACTGCGCATCATGTTTCCGATGATTGCCGAGGTGCATGAATTCATCACCGCCAAGGCGATGGTTGAAGAGGAGAAGCACCATCTCAAGGTCCGCGGCCACAAGCTTCCGTCCGAAATCGAGCTCGGCGCCATGGTCGAAGTGCCGGCACTGGTGTGGCAGCTCGATCAGCTGCTGCCGGAACTCGATTTCATCTCCATCGGCTCGAACGACCTGGTGCAGTTCCTTTATGCCTCGGATCGCGGCAATCCGCGCCTCGCGCATCGCTATGATCCGTTGTCACCGGCGGTCCTCAAGACCATCCGCATGATCGTGCTGGCCGGCGAGAAGCATGGAGTGCATGTCAATCTGTGCGGCGAGATGGCGGGAAGGCCGATCGAGGCCATGGCGCTCATCGGTCTCGGCCTGACCTCGATTTCCATGGCGCCGGCGGCGATCGGCCCGGTCAAGACCATGATCCTTTCCGCCAACCGGGCAGATTTATGGGCCTTCATGGAGCCGCTGCTGGCCAAGCCGGACCATTCGTTGCGCGACGTCCTCAGCCATTACGCGAAGTCGGCCGGAATTCGGCTGATTTAATCTCGAAATCGATCGTTGTTAGCCTTCTGCTTACCATTCTGAGGCAATGTTCGAGACAGTGTTAGCGTTACCGGCCGGTTAAGCCGGTTGTCTGGGGAAGTGCTCCATGGATGTTGTTTCCGCTGGTCGCGAGCGTGACGGTGAGCCCACGTTTGCCGACTCGACCCCGTTCTTCCGGCCCAAGCCGGATGGCGATCTCAATCCCGCCGGAGAAGCCGGCTGGTACCTGCAGCGTGAGCGCGAAAGACGCGGTCTCACCCTCGACCAGATCGGTGAAGCTACCGGCATCCATCCCTATCATGTCGAAGCCATCGAAATGGGCGATCTGACGCGGATGCCGGAACGCCTGGCGGCGCTCGAGATGGTAGGCATCTATGGCGAGCATATGGGCTTCGAGCCGGAACCGCTGGTCACGCATTATGCAGGCTTCCTGTCGCATCCGGCGGTTGCCGCAGAAAAAGCGCATCCGGCGAACCCGCGACCCCTTTCAAGCGCCAAGATCCTCAGATTCGGCAAAATCCCGCCTTTCCCGCGGTTCAACATCCGCTCTTTCCCGGGCGGCACGGGCGGCGTGATCGGCTCGTGCTTCGCGGCCATCCTGCTGTTCGCGACGGCAAGCTGGGTGATGCAGCCGGTGCCGAGCAACCCAGCGCCTGAGCAGGTGGCGCAGGATGAAAATCTCCCCGAGGCAGGCGATCCGATGCCCACGGCCTCGACGGGCGAGAGTGATACTGCGGATGTGGCGGTGAGCGAAGAGGCCATGCCGGAAGAGGATGCGGCCGACACCAAAGTCGAGGATGAGACGCCGGCCACCGGCAAGGAGCCCACGAGCGAAGCGGATTCGATCGGTGCCCTCATCGAGGGCAATTTCGAGGATCCGGCGCAAGCCGGCAAGCCTGAGACGCCGGACAAGAAGCCGGCGACAGTCAAGCAGGTTTCCGCAACGCCACCGGCCGCAGATGGTTCGCGCCTTGTGCTCAAGGCCAAGGCGCCGGTCTGGGTGCGCATCGAGGACGCCCAGGGCAATGTGGTAATGACCCAGATGCTGCGCGGCGGCGATACATATAGTGTGCCCAACCGCCCTGGCCTTGTGGTCATCGCGCGCGATGGCGGGCTCCTGTCCTATCTGATCGATGGCAAGGAGCGCGGCATTCTCGGCACACCGGGCCAGATCCTGGTCGGCCAGCCGCTCGATATTCCGGCGCTCGAAAAGCGAGGGTGACAGGTATCAGACGTCAGAGATCAGGGATCAGGAATCCGGGATCGTTGTCCTGACACCTGATCCCTGATATCTGGCCCCTGATATGAGTATTCCGCAAGCCAAGCTCGACCGCATCCAGCAACGTTTCGCCGTCATCGAGGCGGAACTCGCTCAAGGCGGCGGTGGTGAGAGCTTTGTCCGGCTGTCGAAGGAATATTCCGAGCTGGGGCGCAAGCCGAGAAGCCCGAGCTCAACCGGCGCGTCGCGGAACTCGAGCAGGAGCTCAAGCTCCTTCTGGTGCCCAAGGATGCCGCCGATGAGCGCAATGTCATCCTCGAAGTCAGGGCCGGCACCGGCGGCGATGAAGCGGCGATTTTCGTCGGCGACCTCTTCCGCATGTATCAGCGCTATGCGGCCTTCAAGGGCTGGCGGGTCGAGGTGATCTCGGCCAGCGAAGGCGATCAAGGCGGCTACAAGGAAATCATCGCGACGATCACTGGTGCTGGCGCCTATGCGCGGCTCAAATTCGAATCGGGCGTGCACCGCGTTCAGCGGGTTCCCGAGACCGAGGCGCAGGGACGCATCCACACATCGGCGGCGACGGTGGCGGTGCTGCCCGAGGCCGAGGAAGTCGATATTGAGATCAATGACGCCGATCTGCGCATCGATGTCTATCGCTCGTCCGGTCCCGGCGGCCAGTCAGTCAACACGACCGACAGTGCGGTGCGCATCACCCATTTGCCAACGGGTCTCGCCGTCGCCCAGCAGGACGATAAATCGCAGCACAAGAACAAGGCGAAGGCGATGAAGATCCTGCGGGCAAGGCTCTATGAGCGCGAGCGCCAGCGCCTCGATGCCGAGCGATCCGCGACGCGGCGCGGCCAAATCGGTTCCGGCGATCGTTCCGAGCGCATCCGCACCTATAATTTTCCGCAAGGCCGGGTCACCGATCACCGTATCAACCTGACGCTCTACAAGCTCGATCAGGTGATCGAAGGGCCGGCTCTCGATGAACTGGTCAATGCGCTGATGACCGAGCACCAGGCCGAGCTTCTCGCCGCCGCCGAGGCCGATGCCGCGTGAATTCCCCCTCTCCCGTTGCGAAGCAATGGGAGAGGGTGGCCGAAGGCCGGGTGAGGGCTCTTTCTTTGACAGAGAAAAGCATTTCAAGAGCATTTCTTTTGTGGACAAAGAGCCCTCACCCGCCCTGTCGGGCACCCTCTCCCATCCTGGCGGACGGGAGAGGGGGAAAATTGTAGATAGCTCGACTACCTTAAGAATACTCATATGCGATTGCCCTCCCCCTTGCGGGGAGGGTCGACGCGAAGCGTCGGGGTGGGGGTCGGGTGGTGCTGATCATCTTCTCGCGATAACCTGCAAACTCGAGATAGAATGAAAACGTCCCGGACTTCCCAGACCCCCACCCCTAACCCCTCCCCGCAAGGGGGAGGGGAAATCGCGGATCTCTTGCCAGCATGCCACAGGTCTCAGCCGCGAGGCTCTGATCGCCGATCCTGATCGCGAAATTCCAGCCGCCGCGGCCCGGAGGTTTCACGATTTTCTGAGCCGCCGCCTTGCCGGCGAACCGGTCTCGCGCATTCTGGGATATCGCGAATTCTATGGCCGCCGTTTCAATCTCGCGCCGGCGACGCTCGATCCGCGTCCCGATACGGAAACGCTCATCGAAGCGGCACTCTCCTTCATGCCCATCGATCAAGCCTGCCGCATCATCGATCTTGGCACCGGAACCGGCGCCATCGGCGTGACACTTTTGGCCGAGCGTCCGAAGGCCAGCGCCGTCATGACGGATATTTCCGCAGACGCGCTCGCCAGCGCTCGCGAGAATGCAACCCTTTACGGTGTAGAGGGGCGAAGTTCCTTCATCGAGGGCAGCTGGTTTGCCGGAATTGGTGGCCGCTTCGACCTGATCCTCTCCAATCCGCCCTATAT
>VAZZ01000151.1:0-4050 GCA_005884715.1 Alphaproteobacteria bacterium
AACGAGAAAGCCGAAGACGGCAGCGAGCGCCAAAGGCCTTGTCTCGACATCCCTCGTCAAAGGCAGCGGGATCAAATCGCCGACCGTCGCCTTGGCGATCGCTGGTGCAACAGCACCGGCGATGAGGCCGATCACGATGGCGAGTGCGGCGACAGCCAATATCTCGGTGAGATAGATGCCGGTGATGTTGCGCTGCGTGCAGCCCAGGCATTTCAGCGTGGCGATGGCGTCAGTGCGGCGGTTGATGAAGGCGCTGGCGGCGTTGGCAATGCCGGCGCCGCCAATGATGAGGGCGGTGAGGCCGACAAGCGTCATGAAATAGGAAAGGCGCTCGACATATTCATCGACCCCCGGTGCGGCGCTGCCGCGGTTGCGTACCCGCCAGCCCGCATCGCGATGGTCTTCCTGGGCCTGGCGCACCACTTCGCGTACTTCCGCGAGGCTCGCTCCTTCCTTCATCTTCACCCGGTATTTCCAGGTGATCAGGCTGCCCGGCTGGATAAGGCCGGTTGAGCGCAAGGAGGCCTCGCTCATCATCACCCGTGGCCCCAGCGCCAGGCCATCGGAAATACGGTCGGACTCCTTCACGATGGCGGCCTTGATCGTAAAATCCTTTTCGCCGATGCGCATCCTGTCGCCGAGATGGAGATCGAGCCGTTCGAGCAGGATCGGATCGACGGCGACGTCATCGCCCTGAAGTGCCGATTTGAGGTCGCCCTTCGGGTCGAGCTCGACCGCGCCATAGAGCGGGTAGAGATCATCGATCGCCTTGATCTCGACGAGGGTGGTCGTCTCGCGTCCCTGCGCCATGGCGCGCAGGCTGGCGACCTTGGAGACGGTGCCCTTGCCGGCGAGAAAGGCCAGTTCGGCTTGTGTCGCCTCGCGATGGATGAGGGCCACTTCGACATCGCCGCCGAGCAGCGGCTGGCCCTGTTCGATCAGACCGCGGTCGATGGCCGCACCGAGCGAGCCGACAATGGCGATGGCAGCGGTGCCGAGCGCCAGACAGGTGAGGAAGATCCAGAAGCCCTGCAGGCCCGAGCGCAGGTCACGCCAGGCATAGATGAGCCAGAGGTCAGGACGCATGATGGGCGCCCGAAACGATACGGCCGTCCCTGACGCTGGCGATGCGGTCGCAGCGTTTCGCCAAAGCTGAATCATGGGTGATGAGGAGCAAGGTGGCACCCTCTTCCTGCTTCAACCTGAAGAGCAGCTCCATGATCGCAGCACCAGTGTCGAGATCGAGATTGCCGGTCGGCTCATCGGCGAGGATGATCTTCGCGCCCGATGCGAGGGCCCGCGCAATGGCGACGCGCTGCTGCTCGCCGCCCGAAAGTTGCCCCGGATAGTGGGTGAGCCGATGGCCGAGGCCGACACGCTCGAGATGCTTGCCGGCGAAGCCGAGCGCATCGGCGGCGCCCTTGAATTCGAGCGGCACGGCGACATTTTCGAGCGCCGTCATGGTGGGAATCAGATGGAAGGACTGGAAGACGATGCCGATCGTATCGCGGCGGAAGCGGGCGAGCGCATCCTCATTCTTGCCGGCGAGCGGCGTGCCGTTGACGGTGACGGCGCCGGAACTGACGTGCTCGAGACCGGCAATCACCATCAGCAAGGTGGTCTTGCCCGAGCCCGATGGCCCGACAATGCCGAGTGCCTCGCCGCTTTGCACAGTGAGGTCGATGCCGCGCAATATGTCGACCGGACCGGCGCGGCTCGACAGGGTAAGATGAACATTTTCGAGAGAGATGATCGGGGCGGGCATTGGTTCTAGATGGGAGAGGCCCGTAGAATTGTCCATATCGGCTGGTGACTTGCTGTTCTCACAAGGAGTTCCTACCTAGAGAATATGCGATTCGGTTTCCTCGTCTTCCTGGCCGTCCTCCTCGCACCTCTGCCGCTTCCGGCACAAACCCTCCATATCCTGGCGTTCGGCGACAGCCTGACGGCAGGCCTTGGCCTTGATCCGGCCGACGCCTTTCCGGCCAGGCTCGAAACGGCGCTGAAGGCGCGCGGTCACGATATCGTGATCGCCAATGCCGGGGTGTCGGGCGATACCAGCACCGCCGCAGCGGAACGGCTCGATTGGTCGCTGGTGCCTGATATCGACGGGGTCATCGTCGAACTTGGCGCCAACGATGCCTTGCGTGGGATCGATCCGGCAAAGACGGAGATCGCCCTCGACGGCATCCTGACCGAACTCCATAAACGCAAGCTTCCGGTCCTCCTCGCCGGCATGCTGGCACCGCGCAACCTGGGTCAGGACTATGGCGCGGCATTTGATGCCATCTTCCCCCGCCTAGCGCAAAAGCACTCCATCCCAACAGCAAAGGAGTGGACATGATCGTCTCCAGAATCCTCCCGGTCACGGAAGACCTCATCAAACAGGCCTCCTCCAAATAACCCCTTTTTTTCTTCACGAATCGCGTTAGCGTAAGGCTGCTCACGCGACCAACGAGCTCCGCTTGAAAGGAGGCCCGCCATGCCGCGACTGTTTACTGGTGTCGAGATCCCGACCGACGTTGCCTTTGAGCTCGATCTCATGAAAGGCGGCATCTGGGGCGCACGCTGGATCGACCGGGAATCCTACCACATCACTTTGCGTTTCATCGGCGACATAGACGACGCATTAGCCCGTGAAATCGCGGCTGCACTCGATGTCGTATCGGCAAGGCCGTTCACGCTGAGGCTGAAGGGGATCGACGCCTTCGGCGGCAACAAGCCGCATTCGCTCTATGCGAGCGTCGCGGAGAGTCCGGAGCTCAGGCGCCTGCAGAACACCCATGAGCGCATCTGCCAGATGCTCGGCATGCCACCCGAGCAGCGCAAATTCACCCCCCATGTCACGCTGGCAAGATTGCGCGATACGACGCTCGATCACGTCCATCGTTTCATCGCGGCGCATAGTCTCTTCGCCAGCCGGTTCTTCGAGGTCGACCGCTTCGTGCTGTTCTCATCGAGGCCGTCCCGCGGCGGCGGACCCTATGCGGTCGAGGAAGCCTATTCGCTGGGCGCGGCTGTCTAGCCATGGCCGAGAAGCTCACCCCCGATGCAAGAGCTAAGGCGCTCAAAGAGCTTGCGGGCTGGAGCGAGGTTCCCGGGCGCGACGCCATCACCCGCAGCTTCAAGTTCAAGACGTTCAATGAGGCATTCGGTTTCATGAGCCGGGTGGCGCTCGCGGCCGAGAAGATGGATCACCATCCGGAATGGTCGAATGTCTATAACAAGGTCGATGTGGTCCTCTCGACGCACAGCGCCCAAGGGTTGACGGAGCTTGACGTGAAGCTTGCCGCCAAGATGGACCTCTTCGCAAAGTTGTGAGAAAGTTCAATATCTTGACGGTGGGGTGGTAAGTCCCCATATGCGATCCGTGTTTCGAACTCCTGGAGGGAGCATCTAAATGGCTGAGTTAAGATATCAAAACCCGGCGCCGACGCGCGCCCGTACACAGGCCGAGATCGATCAGGGCCTCAGGTCCTATATGCTCGGTGTTTACAACTACATGGCATCCGGCCTCGCGGTTACGGGTGCCGTGGCTGCCGGCACCTTCATGCTGGCCGTCCAGAATGGCCAGCTCACGCCCTTCGGGCTGACGCTGTTCCAGTCACCACTGATGTGGGTATTCGTGCTGGCGCCGGTGGCGCTGGTGTTCTTCCTGTCATTCCGCATCCAGGCGATGAGGGCCGCCACGGCCCAGATCACGTTCTGGATCTATGCCGCCCTCAATGGCGTCGCTTTCTCGACGCTCGGCCTCGTCTATTCGCACGGCAGCATCACCCGCGTGTTCTTCATCTCGGCGGCATCCTTCGGCGCGCTGAGCCTCTGGGGCTACACGACGAGGCGCGACCTGACCGGCTGGGGCTCGTTCCTTTTCATGGGCCTCATCGGCATCATCATCGCCAGCCTCGTTAATCTGTTCTGGGCGAACGGGCCGCTGCAATATGCGATCTCGGTGATCGGCGTTCTCGTCTTCGCCAGCCTCACCGCCTATGACACGCAGAAGATAAAGGAAATGTATCTCGAGGCCGATGACGGCGAGACCATGAGCAA
>VAZZ01000151.1:4101-5278 GCA_005884715.1 Alphaproteobacteria bacterium
AAACCCCGGATGGCAGCATCCGGGGTTTTTGTTTGGGCGAACTTTCCCTCCCCCTTGCGCAAGGGGAGGGGAATAAGGACAGTTATCCGTGATTGTTCATCTGCCTAAATCGTCACCAGCCGGGGCTTGCCGAAGAGGACGCGCAGCACCTGTGCCAGATCGTGGCCGCGCCTCAGAATCAGCCCGCCCTGGGCGATCACCGCATAGGCGCCCTGGCGGCGCGCAAGCGTCATGTCCTTGACGATGCGGTAGAGCGGCATCTCGCTGGCGCGGCGATAGATAGAGAAGGTTGCCTTGTCGCTATCGAAATCGAGCGTGTAATCGCGCCATTCGCCCTGGGCGACCTTGGAGCCGTAAAGATGGAGAATAATATTGAGTTCCTTCCGGTCGAAGGCGGTCTTCTTCACCGGCGGGCTGGTATCTCTGGGTTCCGGAGGCGTGCCAGCCGCGCGCGCCCGGAAGGAAACTATGGGCTCGAAATCGCTCACTCTCTATCCGCGACTCCATTCAATGAAGCAAAGCATGGACCGAGACCGGTGACTTGGCAAGCGCAGCCGACCGCATAATATTCAACTTATTGGAATCGATGAGATTCATGGAATTGGCAATCGCCGAGCATGATGCCGCATGGGAATGAAAGTATCACATTGCCGCCGCATTCCGGCCCTTTCGGAGACATCATGGCTGGGCACACTTCAATCGTTGCCTCAATGGCCCGGCTGGTGCAAGGCGTCGGAAATCTCAGCCCCCCAGCCCCCCGTAGCCAAGTGCCGCCGGGCCGATACCATCTCCCCTTCTGTGAGTAGAGGCGTATTAGAGTTCGCGGCCGGTGGAAACGCTGGCCGCTTCTTTTTTGGCGTCTTGACTGACAGCGCTCTCTTCCCCAAATCCCCGTCCTAACTTACGCGCACGACAAAAAGGTTCGAGATGGCGAAGGCTCAGGCAAAGACGGCGAAAGCGGGCGAAACGCAGTCCCACAATTTTCAGGCCGAGGTGGCCAAGCTGCTCCAACTGATGGTGCATTCGGTCTATTCCGACCGCGACGTCTTCCTGCGCGAGCTCATCTCCAATGCCGCCGATGCGCTCGACAAATTGCGCTATGAAGCGATCGCGGAGCCGGACCTCATGGCAGGCGATGCCGAACTCGCCATCACCATCACGCCCGACAAGACGGCGA
>VAZZ01000152.1 GCA_005884715.1 Alphaproteobacteria bacterium
GTCGTCGCCGCATCGGCTACCTTGAAGCGCCAGCCCGGGAAAATCGAGGTGCAGATCTCGAAATCGAGGGCCGCCCAATCGATGCAGGCCAGAAGGTCGTCGTCCTTCATATCTGGCTCGGGCGCCTTGCAAAGCCCGAGGGCAACTTCAGTCTCCATGCGGACGTTTGGCCAACCGCTGAGCGGAAAGGTGCCATCTGGCGGCGGCAGGTTGAAGGTAGTGGTTTCGTAGAGATAGTTCCAGATCGGACCAGAAATCCCGTAGCCGGCCCATGCAGCAGCATTGGTGAAGCCTATCTTGCGGCCAACAACTCGATCACCCCGAGCCTCCCGCCGCCTCCGGACTTCGTTGACAATCGCGTAGGCGTCCTCGAGACCATATCCGGAAAACCGATCGGAGAATGGCGACACCTCGCGCGGCGTCGCCATGGTGGCGAATACCTCATCGGCAATGATCGCTAGTGTTTCATCAGAGACCGGCATGCGTAATTATGGGCTCGTTTCGATCGAGCGAAAACCCCATGGGAAAAGATAAGGGCCATCCGCCGGGATGAGCTTCGCACGCCAAGACGTGGCCACTTTTCACCCATTGCCGCTAAGCCCCGCTAAGCCTGACAATGGACCTAATGGCGGCTTTGGGTCAATCGCGTCGGTCTAATGATATCTGCGGCGCGTCCGCTCTACCCCTCAACTCCGGCCGTGGGCGTGGCAGGGAAGAAGTGACGCAATGTGCCATTGCACAAAATCGCTGTGCGATAGCCCGCTGCGCGGGTAGCCCGGCCGCGAGCGCGGTCACTGGAGGAGAAGTCGTCGATAGCGGATGGGACGCGCTGTCTTGAAGATCGAGGTGTCGTCAACCTCATTCAAGACAGGAGTTGCCTATGAGTACGGATACCGTCAGCCCGCTGCGCCAGCGCATGATCGAGGATATGAACGCGCGCAAGCTCTGCGCGGGCACGCAGCGGGGCCACGTCCGCAGTTGCAAGCGGTTCGCCGCATTTCTCAAGCGGTCTCCCGAGACGGCCACGCCCGATGACATCCGCCGCTTCCAGCTGCACTTGGCCGAGACTGGTGTAAGCATTTGCACTCGCAACGGCATCATGACTGGGCTGAAGTTCTTGTTGCGCGTGACGCTGCGGCGATTGGATTTGGCTGCCGAGATCTATCACATCCGTGAGCCGCAGAAGATCCCGCTGGTGATGAGCCAGGATGAGACGCGGCGTCTGCTGGCCGTGGCCACGAGCCTCAAGGCCCGTGTGCTGCTCAGTCTCGGCTATGGCTGCGGCCTGCGCGCCGGCGAGGTGGTGCGGCTGAAGGTCAAGCATATCGACCGGGCACAGACCATCATTCGGGTCGAGCAGTCTAAGAGCCGCAAGGACCGCAACGTGATGCTGTCGCCCGAGATGCTCGATCTGTTGCGGCAATGGTGGAAGGTACGCCCATCCCGCTACGATGCGGGAATACCCCTGCAGGAGCGCTGGCTGTTTCCTGGCATCAGAGCCGGTAAGCCGATGACCACCCGCCAACTCAACCGCCTGTTCCATGAGGCGGCCGACGCGGCCGGGATCAGGAAGGGAGTGACGCTGCATGCGCTGCGCCACAGTTTTGCGACCCACCTGCTTGAGAGCGACACCGACATTAGAATCATCCAGGCGCTTCTGGGTCACGACAAATTAGATACGACGGCGCGTTACACGCGCGTCGCCACCGGCATGATCGCCAATATCGAGAGCCCGCTCGACCGACTGTCGCAGCCACGCAAGAAGAAGCCCAAGAAGAGCCGAACGACAAACCAGACGGTCCAGCCGCCGGCGTAACGGCCGACGGTCGTGTCCCGTCCAGTGCTGGAGGTCGCGGATATCTTCCGCGACCACGGGGCGGCGTGGCGGCGCGCCAACGCTGGCCATGTGAGCCTTGGCCAGATGAAGGTCATGAGCGCGATCGAGGGCTGCCGCACAGCGGCGCTCGGCGGCCATGTCGCGCGCTGCGAGAACAAGGCGTGCGCCCAAACGGTCATCGCCTACAATAGTTGCCGCAACCGGCACTGCCCCAAGTGCCAGGGCGCGGCTGCACGCGCGTGGCTCGCCGTGCGCGAGGCCGATCTGCTGCCGGTAGGGTATTTCCATGTGGTGTACACACTGCCGGCCCAGATCGCCGAGATCGCCTATCAAAACAAGGCGGTGGTTTACGACCTGCTGTTCAAAGCCTCGGCCGAGACCACACTCAAGATCGCGGCCGATCCCAAGCACCTCGGCGCCCACATCGGCATCACCGCGGTGCTGCACACCTGGGGCTCGGCGCTCACGCACCATCCCCACGTCCACATGATCGTGCCGGGCGGCGGCATCTCGGCCGATGGCAGCAGATGGATCGCTTCGCGGCCGGACTTCCTTGTGCACGTCAAGGTGCTCGCGCGTCTGTTCCGGGGCAAGTTCCTGGCGATGCTGATCGACGCGCATTCAGGCGGCCAATTGAAGTTCTTCAACACCCATGCCGGGCTCGCCGATAAGCAAACCTTCAAGAAGGTCCTGGCGCCGCTGCGCCGGATCAAGTGGGTCGTCTACTGCAAAGAGCCATTCGCCGGGCCGCAGCAGGTGCTGGGCTATCTCTCGCGCTACACGCATCGCGTTGCCATCTCCAACCGCCGGCTCGTCGCCGCCGATGCTGGTGGCGTGTCGTTCCGCTGGAAGGACTATCGCATCGAAGGTCCTGGCCGCTGGAAAACCATGACGCTCCCACCGCACGAGTTCATCCGCCGGTTCCTCATCCACGTGCTACCGAAGGGCTTCCATCGCATCCGCCACTATGGGCTGCTGGCCAGCGCCAACCGTGCCGCCAACATCGCGCGGGCGCGCCAACTGCTCGCCGTACCGGCTACACCGAAACAGCCCGAGACCCCCGAAACCTCAGCAGCCGACGAGCCGCGCGTGCTGCCGCGCCCATGCCCGTGCTGCGGCGGCCGCATGATCATCATCGAGACCTTCGCGCACGATCAGGATCGACACATCATGATGTCGTCACTGCCGATCGGTGACCGTCCCGATACTCGCTATTCTTGCTGGCTCGCCGCCGGCAGCTCACTGGCTCGCATCGGTCCACCAGATCGGCCCGCAGTGACGCCGTCAATCCGGTCGTCCAACGTGCGGTCCACACGTCCGCACCGACGCGTACCACCGTCCATCAAGGTAACGCGATCGCATCGACCCCAGTGCTCCAGCCTCAGCAAGTCCAAACTCGCGACGAAATCCCCATAGCGCCCGCGACAACCTCTGTCCGCAACCGGCCGCGATTTCGTGCCTTGGCGCTTTTCGGCCGCCGGCCGCAACAGCGCATGGATAGACCTTCATCCCGGCAGCCGAAAACCTGCACATAAGCGGACCTGCTTGCCATGGATAATCGGCCGCCCAGTGCATTACGTCCAACAGTGCATGCCCGCGCCCGCCGGGAGAAGCTATGCAAACGACCGCTGGGCTTGCATCCAATTTGTCGGTGCCAGCCGTTTACGCCGCTTCAAACAGATGCGCTCTGCATGACATCGCTGCGAGTAGGGCTTCCAGACACCATTTGATTCGCGACCTCAAGGACCTTACGTGCTGGCACCTGTCGAACCATGTCAGAAAGTTGGATCGCTTCAGCAATCTCTGAATCGCTGAGTCCGGCCTTTCTCGCCTGCGGGATATGATATTCGATACATGGCACGCAGTTACTGCCCAAAGCAGCACCCAGTGCCACGAGTTCGCGATCACGATGGCTAAGATGAGACATGGACTGCCTCCTCAAGGTGTTTTTCTTCCTTCAGCATCTTATCAGCGACTTGCCGTGCGACTGTTTTGCCTTCGGGAACGTCATCCATCAAGAAAGTGTCCGTATATATTTGTAGAACGGAACGGCATCGATGGTGAACGACCTTCACCGATCAACTTCTCAAGTACTCGTCCGTAATATTTCAGGAAGCAGCCGTCAAGGATCGGACCTTGATCTGGATCAATCCTCGGAGGGCAGCGTGACATTGGGCTCACGACATCGGTATTCGTCAGTAGGGGCGATTTTCCGCTTCGGTTGGCGGGGTTGCCGGAATAGGCAATTGGCGGCTCTGAACTGGGTTGGGCCGAACACTCAAGTAACGACTACTGGGTCAATGCATCATTGATGTCTACTTCGGGTCATGGCTGCCATACAGCCACGTCCTAGGCGGGTCCGCTGCACCCAGTGCGTGTCTCGTATTCGACAATTGATTCCGATACGACAAAGGCGGAAGATCGAGCGATATCAAACGGCCGCAGTTTGCGGAGGGACCTGATGAGCAGGAACCGTAGAGAAACCGTTGCCGCTCTGACGGGTGGGATTATTGCACCCATCGTGGCCTCTGGGCCATTTGTGCTGGCCGCGGCCGCCAAGACAAGCCCGCAACTCTCGCCGCAGGAGGCCCAAGCGATCGCGAAGGATATTTTCCTGTGGGGCATGCACCCGGTCGCGATCTACCATCTCCGTTACAACGCCGCCAAGAAGGCTGACCGCTTCGCCACGACGCCAAATGCCACCACTTTGTACGGCATCGGCTTCTACGACCTGTCCAAGGAACCGGTGGTCATTACGGTCGAGGAAGTTAAGGACCGGTATTGGAGCATCCAACTTGCCGACAATTATGCCCGCTGGTGGCATCTCATCGGGAGCCAGTTCAACGCGCCGGGTCCGGTGCGGCGGCTGCTGATCGGGCCCGACTGGAGCGGAAAAATTCCACAGGATTTCGTGGGCGCCGAGGTCGTGCGATCCCAGTCGGACATGATGTGCGTCCTTGTGCGGGTGGCGCTCACGGATGATACGCCGGACGAACTGAAGGCCGTCAACGCCGTTCAGGACCGTATGACCGTCATATCGCTCAGACAGTGGATCGCTGCTGGCAAGAAGAACGTGAAAGCTGAGGATGTGCCGCTCACGAAAGCCGCTTATCCGACCTATCCGGGGATGGAAACGGTCCGGGAGCCCGGCAGGCTCAAGGGCGACGATTTTCTGCGTTGGGCGAGCTTGGTCCTGAACGATGCGAGCTTCACCAAGCAAGCGGACGGCCACAAGGAAATCGAGGCATTCGCC
>VAZZ01000153.1 GCA_005884715.1 Alphaproteobacteria bacterium
GGTTACCGGCTCGCCCAGATAGGATTCAGCCCCGCGCCTTTCGAATATATCGGCAATGAACGCGACGATGGTGGAGCGGTTGAGGGAAAGCTCGCTCATCATGCCGCTTCCTTTTGCGCATGTTCGATCGCGGCAAGCGTCGAGAGCAGGCCATCCTTGTCGGAATAGCAGCCCTGGAGCAAGCGCGTGCCTGAGCTTGAAAATTGCTTGCGGGCATGCAGCACGCGAGTGTTGTCGACGATGAAGAGCTCGCCGGGCTGGAGCTTGAAGGTGACTTCCATAGAGGGATCCTCGATGATCCGGGCAAAGTGGCGATAGGCGGCGTAATAGCCCTCCATGTCTTCATAGGAAATGTCCCGAGTTCGATCATCGGGCGTTTGGCGGTGAGCCTGACGCCGGCCGATCCGGCATATTCAAAGCGCGCGCAATGGCGGGTGAGGAGATCGAAGCTCTTGGGGTCTTCATCACGCAGCCTTTGAGCTGCGCGAAAGCCATCGACGACGACCGACTCACCGCCATCGACCGTATTCTCGAGGCAGGACAGGAGCTGAAGGGTAGGCACCGGATCGCGATAGGGATTATCGGTATGGGCCTGCAGTCCGAGATTAGTATAGGCAAGATTATTGGGATTAACCTCGGCGCGCACTTCGAACCACTGGCCGTAATTGGTCTCGCGCACGAAGCCGAACATCCGGGCGATATCGACCAGCGCTCCGCTGGCACGCGGAATGCCGGTCATCACCCCGAAACCATAGCGGCGAATGGACGAGAGCCAACAGCCGAATTCCGCGCGGTCACTCTTGCTGCGCTCATGCGCGATGAATGGTATCTTCGCCTGCAGCAGGCCGTCCCAGGTCTCGATTTCGCGCGCCACCCAGCCCGGCCGAAGGTCCACCTTGCGGTCATAGATATGACGGCTGAGCCAGACCGCCGGAAAGGACACCGACTTGCCCTCGGGCGCAAAGGTGACGGTAAGGTCGCCCAAGCCCGAGACTTCAGCTGCGGACAATCTGGTCTTGGCCGGAATATCAAGGATGGTGATCAGCCGCTGGCCGTTCGATGCGCTGCGCGTCGCGTTGTCCTGCGCATTGTCGCGCAGCCAGAGAGCATGGAAGCGGGCCTTCTCCTTCGTCGTCCAGGTGAGTTCGACGGCGGCACCGTCTTCGATGATGCAGGCATGGGCAAGGGGCATGAGGACATTCCATTCTGGTGATGAGACAGCTTGCATCCTCTCGTGCTTTATGCCAAAATTCAAACAATGGAACTTTAGTCATTGACCGAATTTAACTTATGGCAACCCGCCCTGACATATTGCCGCCGCTGATCTGGCTCAGGGCGTTTGAAGCCTCCGCGAGGCAGTCGAGCTTTACCCTCGCTTCCGAAGAGTTGGGTCTGACGCAGGCCGCCATAAGCCAGCAGATCAAGGCCCTCGAAACGCAGCTTGGCACCACACTGTTTCATCGCCGGCAGCGCGGCGTCATGCTGACGCCGGAAGGATCGGCCTATCTTCCCCACATCCAATCGGCTTTCGCCAGCCTCTCGCGCAGCACCCAGGAATTGTTCGGGCGGCGGCGAACGCAAACGATAGCGGTCCTCTCGCCCATCTCCTTCGCCACGCTGTGGCTGGCCCCGCGCCTCGGCGATCTGGAGCGCGAAGTCCCCGGTCTCAGCATCGACATTGCGACGATGCATACACCTGATACCTATGGAGCGACAAATGCACTCTTCGACATTCGCTTCGGTCTGGGCGACTGGCCCAACCGCACAGCGTATCGGCTGACGACCGATAAAGTTCGCTCGAAGCGCAGGATCGAGATATGGGAGCGCTTGCCCTTGTTGGCGGTGCAGGGGGCCCGCGAAATGTGGCCCGACTGGTTTGCTTTAGCCGGACGGCCGCCGCAAAGCACCGCGCGTTGCCGGTTCGACAGTTTCGTGGCTGCCTTTAGCGCCGCCGAGGCCGGTGTCGGCATCCTTCTGGGTTCGCGCCCGCTCATAGACATGGCCCTCAGGAAAAAAACCTTGTTGGCGCTGTCGGATCTTGAGTTGCAGTCCTCCGCCGGACATTTCCTCACTCACGCCGCCGGGCGCCGGCTCAGCCCGGCTCAGGCATCATTTCTCGCCTGGATCATGCGCGCGGCGGCCAATCCCCATGTATGAAAGACCGTGACGTTTGCCCAACTGTCATGTGCTTGCTATAGGCACGCTCTCTTCAAGCATTAAGAGGCTGGTTCTATGGCAAAAATACAGGTCGCAAATCCGGTGGTCGAGCTGGATGGCGATGAGATGACCCACATCATCTGGGATCTGATCAAGACGAAACTCATCCATCCCTATCTCGACATCAAGCTCGATTACTATGATCTTTCCATCGAGAACCGCGACAAGACCAAGGACCAGGTCACCGTCGATGCCGCAAATGCGATCAAGAAGCATGGCGTCGGCGTCAAATGCGCCACCATCACGCCGGATGAAGCGCGGGTGAAGGAATTCAATCTCCAGCAGATGTGGAAATCGCCGAATGGCACGATCCGCAACATCCTGGGCGGCGTCATCTTCCGCGAGCCGATCATCTGCTCGAATGTGCCGCGCCTGGTGCCGGGCTGGACCCAGCCCATCATCGTCGGGCGCCACGCATTCGGCGATCAATATCGCGCCACTGATTTCAAATTCCCCGGCAAGGGCAAACTCTCGATCAAATTCGTTGGCGAGGACGGCAAGGTGATCGAGCACGAAGTGTACTCATCGCCGGGATCGGGCGTCGCCATGGCGATGTACAATCTCGACGAGTCGATCAGGGAGTTCGCCCGCGCCTCCCTCAATTACGGCCTGAACCGGAATTACCCGGTCTATCTCTCGACCAAGAACACTATCCTCAAGGCCTATGACGGCCGCTTCAAGGACATCTTCCAGGAGGTCTACGAGAAGGAATTCAAGGCCGAGTTCGAAAAGCGCAACATTTTCTATGAGCACCGCCTGATCGACGACATGGTCGCCTCCGCGCTCAAATGGACGGGTGGCTATGTCTGGGCCTGCAAGAACTATGATGGCGATGTACAGTCGGATACGGTGGCGCAGGGTTTTGGATCGCTTGGCCTGATGACCTCGGTGCTGATGACGCCGGACGGCAAGACGGTCGAGGCGGAAGCCGCCCATGGCACGGTGACGCGCCACTATCGCCTGCATCAGGAAGGCAAGCAGACATCGACCAATTCGACGGCCTCGATCTTTGCCTGGAGCCGCGGCCTCGCCCACCGCGCCAAGCTCGATCAAAATGACAAGCTCAAGGCGTTCGCCGACACGCTTGAAAAAGTGACGGTGGCGACGATCGAGAGCGGCAAGATGACGAAGGACCTCGCCGTGCTGGTGGGCCCCGATCAGGCATGGCTCTCGACCGAAGGCTTCATCGACGCAGTAGATAAGGGGTTACAGAAGGCAATGGCCTGACCCATGGCCGAGCCGGTCTTCACGGGCGGCTGTCAGTGTGGCGCAGTGCGCTATAGCTGGGGCGCCGCTCTGGTTTCGGTGCCCGGGGCCCAACTTGCCTGGACATGCGGGCGACCGGCGGAGTTCCGCTCATCGGCGATCGTCGCGCGCGGCTTCTGCGCTTCCTGCGGCACGCCGCTCCATATGAAGGAAGATGGCGATCCGATCTTCGAGATCGCCATCGGCACGCTCGATAATCCGGAACTGGCCCCACCCACCGAACAGGCGGGTGTCGAGGCCGAACTCTCCTGGTTCAAATCGATGCCGGATTTGCCGCGCCAGCGGACGCAAGATTATCGCACGCTTGAGGATCTGGCGAAGCTCAGGAGCTTGCAGCACCCTGACCATGATACGAGGGATTGGCCGCCATCTAAATCCTCACCCTGAGCAGGGTGGCCGCGAAGCGGCCCTCGAAGGGTCTGTTGCAACAGTCTCGCTCTATCCTGATGGATGCTTCGAGGCTCGCTACGCTCGCACCTCAGCATGAGGGTTTTCTCTGCCGCCGCCTTTCGCCATTTCGGCGCGGCGTGCGGCGATCTCCGAATGCATGTCGATGATCGCTTGTGACGCCGTCGTCTCGCAGAGCGAGGGAACGAAGGCATGCAGCAACGCCGCGGCCGCGGCCTTGAACAGCCGGCCGCTGAATTTGAACGCAAAAAACATATGCTCGAAATAGACACATAATCACACAAGCTTTGTAAAAATCCATCCCAATTATGGTTGCCTATACCGTGCAAATTGGGATATTATCCCATAATGCTGGACAAGACCGACCGCGCCCTCCTGGCCGAATTGCAGCGCGACGCCTCACTCACGGTCGATGAGCTCGCTGAGCGCATCCATCTGTCGCGAAATGCCTGCTGGCGAAGGGTGAAGCAGCTTGAAGAGACGGGCGTGATCAAGGGGCGTGTCGCTCTGCTCGACGCGGCCAAGCTCGGCCTCGGTCTCACCGCCTTCATCGCCATCCGCACCGCTCAGCATGAGGAAAAATGGCTGGAAAAATTCTCCCGCGCGGTGCGCGATTTCCCCGAGATCGTCGGCGTCTATCGCACCACGGGCGAGACCGACTATCTTCTGCAGGCTGTGGTCAGCGATATTGCAGGCTACGATCAGCTCTATAAGCGTCTCATCGCGCGCATCGCGCTGACCGATGTATCGGCAAGTTTTGTCATGGAGAAGATCAAGGAAACGACGGCCCTGCCGCTCGATCATGTCGGTTCTTCGTGAGACTTCTGGCGTGCCGTCATGGCCTCACGCAATATGGTCTCGACGCGCGGATTCTGTTCCATGAATTTGACGACATCAGCGGCATCGAGCACCAGAAGCTCTGAATTCCGCCGCGCGATCACGGTCGCCGTCCGCTTGACGCGGCCAAGCACGGCAACCTCACCGAAGAAATCACCCTCCTGAAGCCGGATCGACTGGCGTGGCAGCACCACTTCCACCTCGCCCGAAGCGATGAAATACATGCTGTCGCCCTCGTCTCCCTTGCGGATGATGATCGTGTCTGAGGGAAACTTCCGGGCCTTGAGCAGGCTGACAAGCTCGGCAAGTGCTGCACCATCGAGCTCGGCAAAAGCCGGAACCCGCGCAATCATGCCGTAATTCACGATGAAATCGCGCCGGCGGATTTCGGCCAGGAAGCCGGTGGCGATGATCGCGACGGGAAGCGCGAAGAAGATCAGTCCGCAGAGCATGACGAAGCCGGTGAACAGCTTGCCGAGCGGCGTGATCGGGACGACATCGCCATAGCCGACAGTGACGACGGTGACGACCGCCCAATACATGGCGGCCGGAATGCTGCCCAGGCTTTGCGGCTGAACATCATGTTCGATCAGATACATGCCGGTCGCCGCCACCAGCAGCAAGCCAAGGCCGATGAGGCCTGCCGCCACCAGCGGGCGCCACTCATTCGACAGAACCCGCCCGACCGTCGCAAGTGCCGGCGAATAGCGCGCCAGGCGGAAGAACCGCAGCACCTGAAAGATCAGGATGGGGGCTGAAGCCTCGGGCCTCACCAGCAACAGGATGAACGGCACGACACCTGCGGCATCGAGCAGCATCAGCGGCGAGAGCATGTAGGAGAGAAGCCCCCGCCCCCTTTCGCCGCCAAAGACCGGATGCTCCGGCAGCGTCCACAGCCTTGCGGCATATTCGCAGAGAAAGAACAGGCCGAAGGCATACTCGCCGATACGCAGGTCATCGAGGAAGCCCCGATCGAGTCCCGCAACGGTCGACAAGGCGGCGCCGGCGACGCTCGCCAGAATGATCACGATCGAGGCGCGCTCGAACAGAAGCGCCACACCGTCCCGCTTGATGCCGGGCTCTATGATCTCATACGCCCTGTGGCGGGGCGAGACCCGGGCCATGCGCCATCTCCCTCATCGCCGCGTGATTCGAACATGGCGGCTTGCCCAACATACTCCAGGCAATGAATGGAACAATTACCTGATCAGGCCGCGACCGCGTCCTTGATGGCCTGAAGGGCGGCTTCCGCCTTGGACGCATCCGGACCGCCGGCCTGCGCCATGTCGGGACGCCCGCCACCGCCCTTGCCGCCCAGCACTTCCGATCCGATGCGCACCAGATCGACGGCGTTGAAGCGCTTGGTCAGATCCTGGGTGACGCCGACAATGAGCCCGGCGCGGCCCTCTTCATTGAGGCCGACCAGCGCCACGACGCCGGAGCCGAGCTTCGCCTTGCCGTCATCGACAAGCCCCTTCATGTCCTTGGGATTGATGCCTTTGATCACCCGCGCCATCAGTTTGACGCCACCCAATTCCGAGATGCCTTCATCGCCCTTGGCGGCACCACCGCCCAGCGCCAACTGCTTCTTGGCCTCGGCGAGTTCGCGCTCGAGCTTCTTGCGCTCATCGAGCAGGGTCTCAATCCGGTGCACGACATCGACCGGCGTCACCCGCAGGACCGAGGCCGCCGCGTGCACGCGCTTGTCCTGTGCGTCGAGATAGCGGCGCGCCGCCTCGCCGGCGAACGCCTCGATGCGGCGCACGCCTGCGGCAGACGCACTTTCCGAGACGATCTTGATCAGACCGATGTCGCCGGTGCGAGCGACGTGCGTACCGCCGCAGAATTCGCGCGACGAGCCGATGTCGAGCACGCGCACTTCATCGCCATATTTCTCGCCGAAGAGCATCACGGCGCCCGAGCGCTTCGCCTCCTCGATCGACATCACCTGGGCACGCGTCGGCGCGTTGCGCAGGATTTCCTGCGTGACCAGCTGCTCGAGCCTCGACCGCACCTATTTCTTCAGCACTCATTGCCTTGTTATGCGAAAAATCGAAACGCAAACGGTCCGGCTCGACCAGCGAGCCCTTCTGCGCCACATGAGACCCAAGCGTCTCGCGCAGCGCCTCATGCAGGAGATGGGTCGCCGAGTGATGCTGCCGGTTGCCGGAGCGGCGCGCATGATCGACATCGAGCTCGACCGCATCGCCCTGCTTGAAGGCACCTTTCTCGACGACACCTTGATGGATGATGAGATCGCCGAGCCGTTTCTGCGTGTCGGTGACCCGGAACAGGGCGCTGCCCGCAGTGCGGACCACGCCATGATCGCCGGTCTGACCGCCCGATTCGCCATAGAACGGCGTCTGATTGAGCACGAGTGTGCCCTTGGCTCCCTGCTTGAGCTCAGAGACTTCCTTGCCGTCTGCGACCATCGTCGTGATCACGCCTTCGGCCTTCTCGGTGTCGTAGCCGAGGAATTCCGTTGCCCCGATGCGCTCGCGGATATCGAACCAGATCGTATCGGTCCTGGCCTCGCCCGAGCCTTTCCAGGCCTGGCGCGCGTCCTCGCGCTGTTTCGCCATGGCCCGGCCGAAGGTATCCGTATCGACGGCGATGCCGCGCGGCTTCAGCGCATCCTGCGTCAGATCGAGCGGGAAGCCATAGGTGTCATAGAGCTTGAAGGCCGTCTCGCCGGAAAAGACATCGCCTTGGCCGAGCGCTCCTGATTCCTCATCGAGGATGCGCAGGCCCCGTTCCAGCGTCTTGCGGAAGCGCGTCTCCTCGAGCTTGAGCGTCTCCTCGATCAGCGCTTCGGCACGCGAAAGCTCGGGATAGGCACCGCCCATCTCGCGCACCAGTGCGGGCACCAGCTTCCACATCAGGGGTTCCTTGACGCCCAGGAGTTCGGCATGGCGCATCGCCCGGCGCATGATGCGGCGCACCACATAGCCGCGCCCTTCATTGGATGGCAGCACACCGTCGGCAATGAGGAAGGCGGATGCCCTGAGATGATCGGCGATGACGCGGTTCGAGGCTTTGTACTTTCCCTCTGCCGGGACACTGGTCTCCTCGACGATCGCTGCGATCAGCGAGCGGAACAGGTCCGTCTCGTAATTGTCGTGGGTGCCCTGCAGTACCGCCGAGATGCGCTCGAGTCCCATGCCGGTGTCGATCGAGGGTTTGGGCAGCGCGATCCGCTCCTCTTTCGTCACCTGCTCGAACTGCATGAAGACGAGATTCCAGATCTCGATGAAACGGTCGCCATCGGCGTCCGCCGACCCTGGAGGCCCGCCCGGGATCTTGTCGCCATGGTCGAAGAAGATTTCCGAACACGGGCCGCAAGGGCCGGTATCGCCCATGGCCCAGAAATTATCGGACGTCGGGATGCGGATGATGCGGCTCTCGGGCAGGCCGGCGATCTTCTTCCACAGGCCGAAAGCATCATCGTCTTCCGAGAAGACCGTGACCGTCAGCCGGTCCTTGGGCAGGCCATATTCCTTGGTGACCAGCGTCCAGGCCCATTCGATGGCAGCGGGCTTGAAATAATCGCCGAAGGAGAAATAGCCCAGCATCTCGAAGAAAGTGTGATGGCGCGCCGTATAGCCGACATTGTCGAGGTCATTGTGCTTGCCGCCGGCACGCACGCATTTCTGCGCCGTGGTCGCCCTTTTATAGGGGCGCTTCTCCGCCCCGGTGAACACATTCTTGAACTGCACCATGCCGGAATTGGCGAACATGAGGGTCGGGTCGTTGCGCGGCACGAGCGGCGAAGAGGCCACGACCTCATGCCCCTGCTTCCGGAAGAAGTCGAGGAAGGTGGAGCGGATCTGCGCGAGGCCGGTCATCAGACGGTGTCCAGTTGCAATGAGGGCGCTGTTTTAGGGATTGAGGGCGCACCTGTCTACCAGGACATATGGGAACCATTGGCTATGACGCCGGGTCGGCAAAAACCGAAAAGGCGTCCTCCGGGGCAAGGAGGACGCCTGACGGTGTGAGGCTTCACACCTTGCCGGCCTGGGGATGGGGGTAGGCCGGAATGGATGAGAATTATTCGCCGGCGTCTTCTTCGGCCGAGGCATTGGTGATCTTGGCGGCAATCAGCCCGGCATTGGCCCGGATCGCCTGTTCGATGGCGGCCGCCACATCGGCATTCTGCTTGAGGAAGGTCTTGGCGTTTTCACGTCCCTGCCCGATGCGTTCGCCATTATAGGAATACCAGGATCCCGATTTTTCCACGATGCCGGCAGTGACGCCGAGATCGACAAGCTCGCCCGTCTTGGAGATTCCCTCGCCATACATGATGTCGAATTCGACCTGTTTGAAGGGCGGCGCCACCTTGTTCTTGACGACCTTGACGCGGGTCTGGTTGCCGACCACGTCCTCGCGCTCCTTGATGGCGCCGATGCGGCGGATATCGAGGCGTACCGAGGCATAGAATTTGAGCGCATTGCCGCCGGTCGTGGTTTCGGGCGAGCCGAACATGACGCCGATCTTCATGCGGATCTGGTTGATGAAGATGACCATGCAGTTCGATTTGGAAATGGAAGCCGTGAGCTTGCGCAAAGCCTGGCTCATCAGGCGCGCCTGGAGGCCCGGCAGCGAATCGCCCATCTCGCCCTCGAGCTCGGCGCGCGGCGTCAGCGCCGCGACGGAATCGATGACCAGGATTTCGATGGCGCCGGATCGCACCAGCGTATCGGCGATTTCGAGCGCCTGCTCACCGGTATCGGGCTGCGAGATCAGGAGATCATCGACATTGACGCCGAGTTTGCGGGCATAGGTCGGATCGAGCGCATGTTCGGCATCGACAAAGGCGCAGATGCCGCCCTTCTTCTGAGATTCCGCCACGGTCTGCAGAGCAAGCGTGGTCTTGCCTGAGGATTCAGGTCCGTAGATCTCGACGACGCGGCCCCTGGGCAGGCCGCCGATGCCGAGTGCTATATCGAGCCCCAGCGAGCCGGTCGAAATCGCCTCGATGTCGAGCGACTGGCTGGTTCCCAGCTTCATGATCGAACCTTTGCCGAAGGCACGTTCGATCTGACTTAGCGCCGCGTCCAGAGCCTTGCTCTTGTCCATGCCTGTATTCTCGACAACCTTAAGATTCGTCTGCCCCATCGCCTGGCGCTCCTTATTTCACAAGGGTTCCGCCGGTGCAAATCAGTCTCGGACAACGGCGATGTGGTCATAATGTACTTTTTTTGTTCTCATAGCAAGTCTTTCTTTAAATCCTTGATTTTTATTGGCTAAATTAAGCCACATCAGAACTTTAAGCGAACAAACACGGAATCGATGGACAATACCACGTTTCGGACCTGAAACAGGCGAACAACAAGAGGTAAAAGCCGAAATGCAGCCTTGCCAGAAACCATCTCCTGCGCGGACCAAGCCCGCGACCTCTCCGGGCAGGCCAAACCGAGGACAACGGTTCCTCGGCGATACCT
>VAZZ01000154.1 GCA_005884715.1 Alphaproteobacteria bacterium
TCACCGAAGGCAGCCGGGAAGTCCATTCCCCGATCTCAGGCGAGATCATCGCCCGGGTCAGATCTACCGATGCCGTTGAAGCCAGGGCAGCCATCGGACGCTCTGCCGAGGCCTTCCGCACATGGCGCCTCGTACCCGCGCCGGTGCGCGGTGAACTGATCCGCCAGCTTGGAAACGAATTGCGCGGCGCCAAGGAAGGGCTTGGCCGTCTCGTCACCATCGAGACCGGCAAGATTCTTTCCG
>VAZZ01000155.1 GCA_005884715.1 Alphaproteobacteria bacterium
AAAATAGGCTGAATAGCGTGGATCACCATAATCGGTGCTGTCGGTGCTGTAGAATTTCATCTTCTCCATATCCGCCTTGTTCAGCATGATGCCGAAGCATTTCTTGCCGACGGCGGGATCGGCACCGAGCTTCGACTGCACCGTGGCGCGCGGCGTCTTTCCCCATTCGACCACACAGGCAAAACCGTCGATATAAGGGGTCACTGCCCGCACATCGACCACTGGCGCCAATGGCGGCAGATCGAGAACAATATAGTCGAATGACGCCCTGGCCTCCTCCAGGAGACCCGCCATTTCGCGCGATGCCAGCAATTCCGAGGTCAACGGTACGTCGCGCCGCAAAACCGACGGCAGCATGGCCAGATGGGTGCGCTCCTCGAACAGCAGCAGATCCTTGAGCTCGACCTTGTCGATGACGAATTCGGCAAGACCCACTTTCGCGTTCGGTGCGACCGAGCGCGTCAGCGACGGGTTGTGCAAATCGGCATCGATCAGCAAGGTGCGCGCTTTCTGGCTAGCGAGCAGCCGCGCAAAGTTGATCGCGACCGTCGATTTTCCTTCTCCCGGCAAAACCGACGTGATGCCGATGATCTTCGGCTTTTCGCGACCGAGCGACAGATCGGCCGCGATCTTGGCGCTGCGCAAGGTTTCGGCAAATTGGGACAGAGGATTGCTGACGGCATAGTTGCTGATCGGCCTTATTACGCCATCGCCGCGCCGCGATGCCTTGCCGCCCGGTAAAAGCGGAACCAGCCCCAGAAACGGCAGGCCGGTTTCCTCAGCGACCTGTTCGCCGGTACGGAAGAAGCGGTCGCGATATTCCTGCAGGGCGCCAAGGCCCGAGCCGAGAGCAAGGCCCAAGAAGCTGCACAGAGCGAGCACCAGCCACTTCTTCGGGCCACTGGGCTCCTGCGGAACCGCTGCCTCGGTGATGATGCGCGCTTCGGTAACGGGGAAGGATTCCTGCTGCACCGAATCCTGATAGCGCTGCAGGAATTTCTCATAGAGCGCCTTGTAGTTGTCAGCCTCGCGCTCGAGCTCGCGCAATTGCACCTGCGTTTCATTCGCATCCGCACTGACGCCGGTCGCGTCATTGACGATGCTGCGCAGCGAATCCTCGCGAGTCTTGGCGGCTTGATATTCGCTGGAATAGGCCTTGGCGATGCGGCCGAGTTCGTCGAAAATGAGCTTGCGGTACTCCTCCATCGAGTTGTGCAGGCGCTTCACCTGGATATGTTCGGGTCCCGCCTTTTCGGCGATCTCGGCGGCCATCCGCGAGGTCTCGAGATATTTCGCGCGCAAGTCATTGACGATGGCGCTGTCGAGCGTGCCGGCGACGATGGCGTCGGGCTGGCCACCGTCGATAATCGACTGCAGGCGATCATATTTCACCTTGGCGGCAGCCGTCTCGGTGCGGGCCAGGATGAGCTGGCTGTTGAGCTCCGACAGCTGCTGTTCACTGAGCAGCTTGCCGCTGGCGGCGATGAGACTGTGATCGGCGCGGAACTTCTGCGCTGCCAGGTCGGACCTCAGTGCCTCCTGCTGAAGCTGCTTCATGCGCTGTTGGGCCCAGTCGCCGGAGAGCCGCGTCGCCTCGAATTTCGCATCGAGCTGATCGGCGAGATAGGCTTCCGCCAGACCCTTGGTGACTTTGGCGGCCAGAACCGGGTCGGACCAGCTGAAGCGAACACTGAGCACATAGCTGCGATTGACGCGTTCGACGATGAGATTGCGCTGAATGTTCTGCAGCGCGTCGCGGCGTTCCGTCTCCTGCGTTGAAACATCGCCTGAGGGCACAAACAGGTGCAAGACGAACCGAGCGGCGGATCTTGCCATTTGTATTGATCGGCTGGCGCATTCACATAGGCCGGATCCTTGGTGAGATTGAGCTTGTCGATGACGGCGAGCCCGATCTTGTCAGAAACCAAGACTTCGACCTGGCTCAGGATCCAGGCTTCGTCCTCGACGGTGCGTTCAAGCGCCGAACCTTGATACAGGATACGGCTATTGTCCTGGTCGATCAGGATGCTGGTGGAAGCTTGGTATTTCGGCGGCGCGATGATCAGAAACAACACGCCCAGGAGGACGCATACGAGCGCGCTCAGCGCCGCGATCCGCCATTGCCGGCGCGCAATGGCCAACAGCTTGAAGAGATCGATCGGCGGCTCCGACGACGAATGCTGCTGGGGGCCATTGGGGAAGGTTTCGCGCATCATGTCAGACTCCTATCCTCGCGAGGGGGCGTATTTGAACCCGTTGGAAAGTGCGAACCAGAAGGGTTTCCTCTAGAAATTCTCATCATAAGGCAGGCACCTGTTCATCGTCCCGTCGGTGCGAGTCGGGTTCGTGCTCGAATTCAGCCAGGAATAGCGGTCGGACAAACCCCAGGTGAGGAGACCTTCGACGGAGAGCTCGGCCAGGGCCACATTTATGAAGCTCGCCGCTCTATCGCCGACCAACCGGTCGCGCTCGCTGACCGTTTGCGAAAGGTAGCGATCATCGACATCGAGCTCGGTGATCAGAATCTTCAATCCGAGATTGGCGACCTGTCGCAGGAAGGTGGCGAAGACCGACGGGTCGAAAGGCCTGTCGAGCCTCAAATGGCCCTGGATGCCGAGGCCATAGATCGGCGCGCCCTGGGTCTTGAGTTTTTCCAGGAGATTGAGCACCGCCGTGCGGCGCTGCGCGTCGGTGTCATCATTATGATAGAGGCCATATTCATTGTAGAAGGGCTGGATATCGGGATCGGCCTCGATGGCGATCGAAAAGGCGCGGGCGATATAATCAGGACCAAGCCAACGCAGGAAGGCAGAATTGCGCAAGCCATCCTGCAGCCCGTCCTTCGGCTCTATGGCCTCGTTGACGATGTCCCAGCTGCGGATCTTTCCTTTGTAATGCGCCAACAGATCGTTGATATGGGCCACGATTACGGCTTCGCCTTCCGTCTTCAAGGCAGGCTCCACCCATTTCGGCAGGTTGCGATACCACAAAGCGGCGTGGCCCCTGACCTTGAGGCCATGAGAATCCGCAAAAGCAACAATCCGGTCGGGAGCGCTGTAATCGCGGGTGCCGCGGATGGGCTCGATCGCCCCCCATTTCATCTCCCATTCGGGAACGACGAAACCACATTGGCGCGAAAACGTCCGGCGCAAGATAGAGTCGCGGTCGAGCTGCCAGTTCGCGGCCGCGGCGCCATAGATGAGTCCCTTGCTCACCGCCAAAGCGGTCAAGGTCTTATCCGTAGTCTGAGAAGATGCCTCCAGCGTCCCGCTCAGAAGAGCGCCCGGGACCGCAGCAAGCAGATCGCGACGGGTCATTGCCGTCATGGCACAGCCTCGCCTTCTTCTGACGCCCCCAACGGCGCGTTCAATAACATTGCAGCAGGGAACAGACCAAATCGCGGTCGCGCTCCCAATCGAATTTCCGCGCAAAGCACTGGCCGGAGGCCGTGATGCGCATCAAGTCCAGCCGCGACAATGTCTTGGGATGGCTGCCGCCCTTTTCCCAGTCGACATAGGTCAGCGAGCCTTTCACCCCTTCGGCGAAGGGCGACAATGAAACGAGAGTCTGGAAATATGATTCATCCGGCGTTTCTGTGTTGCGGAAGCGCCGGTCATAGGCCGGGTGATCCAGGCGGAAGCGTATCGCCCATTCCATGAACGGCCGCGACAGGCACCACCACATCGATCCGAAGCGCGGCTCGCCGAATTCGGCCGCAAAGTCAGGGCGCGTCCAGGCAAGACGCGACAGTCGGTTGACGGCGCCGAGGCAGGGCCGCGGCATGGTCTTGCTGTAAAAGCGGTAGTGCCTCAGCCGCCCGGCGCGGTCATGCTGCTTGGCCTGCGCATAAGGCATTATGTCGATGTATTCGCCGCCGTCGCGGGCCAGTCTGTCCGCTAGGCTTGCCGAGTTGCTGACCGGAAGGCAGGCCCCGCTCATCAGGATGAAATAGTCGGCCTTGCCTTTCGCGAGCGCCGTCTCGATCAGTTCGAGCGTCGCCTCGACCACACTGAGACCGCCCCAGCTCACCGAATGGCGCCGCTCAACGAGGACGGCCTGCTGGGCAAGCGCCTCCCAATGGTTTTCGAAGCCGCGGCTGTCGCGATCGACATGGAGATAGGTTTCACCATGGCGCCGGAGCGCTGGAAGCATGGCAAGGAGATCGCATGGCGCGCGGTGAGCAAGGATGAGATAAGCGATGCGCATCCTCACGGCTCCTCGCTGACAACGACGGCGCGCCGGTTCAGCAGGCCGGAAACGGCCTGCCGGAGGAGCGCGGGTTTCAGTGGATCAATGAAAACATGCGCCATGACGACGTAGAAGATCAGCCCGCCCGATGTGAGCGCCCCACCGAGAAGCAGCCAATCCAGCAGTGGCGGTGCCGGGAAGATGAGACTCACCGCCAAGGCGACGGCAATGGCTGCCATCGGTCCGAGAAGCGCCAGCCACACCTGGCCGCGCGAATAGCCGAGCGTGTTTATGGCGATCATGCCGATGCGCAAGACGGCGATGATTTCCGCAGCGGTCAGCGCCAGAACGAAAACATCGATCGAGGGAACGACCAAAGTCGCGGCCGCGCCAATGCCCAAAGCGATGATGGAGAAGACGGTGCAGGTCAGCATCAGCTTGCTGCGTCCCTGCGCCAAGGCGACCGGCGATGGCAGTTGATAGAGGAATTTCACGAAAAGATTGAGCCCGATCAGAGACATCAGATAGGGTGTCGCGGCATAGGTCTTGCCAAACAGCAGCGGCAATAAGGGTGTGCCGGCAAAAATGAAGCCCATGGCATAGAGAAAGGCGGTGAGCGACAGGACCAATGTCCAACGCGCGCAGTTCTTCTTGACCGACGGATGGTCGGGAGGGCGATCGACGAAGACTGGTACGAACAGACTGGTCAGAAAGCGCAAGATGGCGCCCCGCGGCAAGGTCGCGGTTCCGAAGATCACACTGTAAAAGGCGAGCGCGTGAACACCCAGCGCCCAGCCGATGAAAGCCCGGTCGCCGAGCGTCAGGCCGGCACTGACCCATCCGTTGGGCACCAGCGGCTTGCCGAAGGACGTTGCCTCGTTGGCCACCGCCTTATGCCAGCCGAGACGCCAGGAGAAGCGCGACAACATATGCGATGTGATGACGGAGGCTACGACGCTGGCCAAAAGTCCCCAGGCCATTACCCAATAGTCCGGCGAGATCCACGCCGCCACGACCACGGTCACCGTCCAGGCAAGCTGAGTGAGAATGATGGTGAGTGAATTGGGCCAATAGATAAAGTCGCGCATCGCCTGCTTGACGCCAAGATTGCCGAAGCCGCGCAAGATCGAGCAAGCGCCGATGGCGACATAGGCCCAGGTCGCGTGTGGCGATTTGAAGATGATTGCAAGCACCGGCGCCATAGCCATGATGAGTGCCCCGGCGAGCACGGCGCGCGATTCTTCGGATCATCGCGCGCGGTGTAACGCACCGCCGATACCGGAATGCCGAAATCGAAGCCGATCTCGATCATGGCTGAAATCATGGCGAGCGAGACCGCCACACCAAAATTCTCCTGCGACAGCAGGCGCGACAGCAAAACGTTACGGATGAAGGGAAAAGCCATTTCCGCAAGATTGGCGGTGAGCAGTACGGAGCCCGATTTCAGCGAGTGTTTCTTCATAAGGAGGCCTCCACCGGAGGGCGCACCGCGAAGACGCGTCGATAGGGTGCCACACCCACCTGCGCAGCCACCGTCGCCAGCGCCAATAGCGCAATCATATTGTCGGCATATTGGAAGAAGCCGCCGGGTTCGGTCATGGTGAATGACAAGTAGCATGCGAGCAGAGCCGCGATGCGTGGATCGCGCGCCTTGATGGCGCTCGCGATGATCGATGCGATCGGGAGAACGAAAAGTGCCAGGGCGATGATGCCGCCATAGAGCCAGAGCTGCAGCACCAGATTATGGGAATGCGGGAAGATATAGAGGCCTACATCGCCGGCCAGCAGATAGGCTTCATCCATGAACATCGTAAAGGTCGAATTGAAGCCATAACCGAGAAGTGGAGCCTTCTTGATAAGGCCCCAGGACAATTCCCAAATGAAGCTGCGACCGGTGCCGGTCAGCAATTCATCCGCATCGCCGGATCGGGCGAAGATGGCGAGGATCTGACTGTCGAGATTGATCACCAGCACGGCCGCAACGACCACACAGAGAAGTACGGGGATCAGGGCTGCATGCCAACGGTTCCTCAACAGAAAGAACGCCATACAGCCGATCCCAGCCGCGATCAGCGATGTCCGACTCTGGGTCAGGACCAGAGTGATCAACGCGATCGCTACCGCCACGATCTTGAACAGCTTCGACAAATTTCCACTGTCGCAGCGGGCGTAGATCGCCACGATGATGAAGCTCGCCAGCACGCCTGTCTGGTTCGGATGGCCGCCGAGGCCGGTCATACGGCCGCCGATCGATCCGTCCCAAAGCAGCATGTGCGAGACAGAGGGGACGGCGAAATAGAGGACAATCGACAAACCGAGGAAGACCGTCTGAATCTGGATCAGCCGGTCGAACAGCACCGGCAGGCCGCGCTCTTCCGCGAAAGCGAGGAAAACCAAGAAAACCGACAATAAGGTGCTCACCATGAAGATCGCCTTGAACGGCTCCGGCGAATAAAGCGTGGTGACGAGCAGCCAACCGAAGAAAACGAGCATGTAACGCATCGGCGGGCGCAGGAGGTAGGCACTGTGCCGGCGCAGGAGCCACGCCGCGACGAGCAGGCCGAAGCTCCACAAAGCGGCCTTGCCGATATTCGAGATGTCAAGCTTGGCGGGGTCGGTCGCGAGTTTTTCATTCCCGGTCAGACGGCGCAGGGCCAACTCCGTGACGAAGACATAGACGATCAGCATCACATCGAGCACGCCGATGCCGATCCGCGCCGGCGCAAAGCGGCGAAGCCCTGGAGGCATTGCCTGATGCACGACAGTGGTCATAGGCGGGCTCCGTGGGCGGTCATCAGGCCCATCAGGTGAGCGGCGCGGCGCAGCACTTCGCTTGAAGGCGAGCGTGACAGGGCGGACCAGATGAATCTAAGGGCCTTCACTGCCTCACCGGTGACACGGATGTGAAGTTCGGCCCGCTTGAGATCATGCAGTGCCGATAACCGTCCATGCCCGTCGCTCCCGCTTTCCGCCGAGATGCGGGCGAAGACCAGCTCATGGCCAAGCATCAACTTCGTAACGTCGCGCGACAGCTTGTTGGTCGCCTCATACGTATATTCGACAAGCGGCGCCTGCACGACCGGCAAGGGTCCGAGCTTGGCAAGTTTGAGCCACAGGTCCCAGTCCTCGCATGTGGGCAGGCCGACATCAAAGCCCTTCACAGCATCAAACCGGTCCTTCCGGACAAGGGCGGGACTGCCAGATCGCCAGGCCTGACGATCGCTGGCGGGAGTCCGATACGGGGCTTGCGCTCCGCATAGGCATAGCGGATGCCGCAGAAGACCGCCGGCGAATCGGGATGCTGTGCGGCCAAATGCAGCTGCTGTGCGATCTTTTCCTCATGCCAGCGGTCATCCGAGTCCAGGAAAGCAAGCCATGTGCCCGAAGCCAGGGCAGCGCCATCATTGCGAGCCAAGGCAGCACCGCCGCTCGCGCCGCGGCGAATGAGTCTGATGCGGCTCTCCATCCGCGCCATTTCCATCACCGTGTCTGGCGTCGCATCGTCCGATCCGTCATCGACGACAATGATCTCATCAGGCACTACCGTCTGACCGAGACAACTCCTGATCGCCGCGGCGATCAGCGCTGGTCTGTTCTTCACAGGTATCACGGCAGATACGCTCAAATTTGTTACTCCTTCTTCGCAGTGAGACAACCAGAAGCCGCAAGGGCGCGCACCAGACCAGGCACGATCACCCGGCTCGTTGTGGCGGGATCCGGATGCGCGCCATCCGCGATCGCCTTGGCCATTTCCTCATTCGATAGTCGGCCCCAGGCCGGCCGGTGATCGATGAAGCCGGCGCCGAGCTTCCTGGCGATCGCCGCATGCGCCTCCTCATATCGCCCGAGGAACGGCCTGATCATCCCACGCAGGCCGGAAACCGGATTCATCGCCATTACATAGACCGTCGGCCGTGTCTTGCTGTCACGCAGACGGGAGACGATCTCGGTCATGTTGGCGCTGCTACGGCTGAGCGACATGAACTCCGTCACATCGGCGTCATTCACGGCGAATTCGATCAAGACAATATCTGGGCGTTCGGCGACAACCTTGTCGATTTGGGTCAGGCCCCATTCAGATGTCATGCCACTCTTCGCCAGATTGACGATGGTGACATCGCTATCGAGGCAGGCACTGAGCGAACGACGCAGAGGCTCCTGCCAGCCGCCGCGGGCTGACAGGCTGGTCCCTAGTGTGACGACCTTCACCGTTTCGCCCGGCTGCGCTACGGCCGGCACGGCCGCTGCCAAATGCAGGGTGAGAGCAGCGACCATCAGAAGCGAAGGCGAAAGAAAGGTCATGGCAGACCTCCTTCCTCGCGCGCCACGAGCAGAAGCTGCGGCCATAGCAACTGATTGAGGCTGCGCATCTAGGCAACCCTCCCTCGTGACCGGCGCCG
>VAZZ01000156.1:0-1868 GCA_005884715.1 Alphaproteobacteria bacterium
CCAGGGCGCATCATTGGCGACATCGACCAACTCATAGCCGATCGGTCCGACGCAGGGTCCAAGGATGGCGATGATCTTCGCCGGGCTCTCGCCGACATTGAACGAGGCATGCGCGACATCGGCCGGAATGAAGGCGGAGTCGCCGGGGCCGAGGATACGCTTCTCGCGATCGACCCATTGCTCCACCTTCCCGGCCACGACGAGAATCACCTCTTCCTGATCGGGGTGCTTGTGGAAATTGTGGCCCTTGCCGGGAGCGAGGCCGACATCGATCACGGTGAGCTGGCCGGCACCCGTGCCGGGCGGATTGCTGAGCCAGCGCAGCGTACCCCAATCCTCGACTTGGTTCTCGACCTCTTTCGCGATAACGAATTTTCCGGGCATTAGCTTCTCCCTGACCATGAACGCTTCCGCGCATTGATTCTAAACAAGCGATCCTGCGGGCCATCCTTGCGCGAGGTCAAGGCGAGCCTCGCTCCTATCGTTCTGGCGAAGGCCCAGGCGCGCTGACAGCCAATTGTCAGCTAGGTCATGGGATATTGCGTTCGAAACGGTCCGCGGCGTGCTCCGGGGCCTCAATATGGAAATGCAGCCTCTCATGAAACAGATTGCCCTGTCGCTTTTCGTGATCGCGTCCTCCGGCGCCTACGTGTGGGATCAGGCGGGCAAAGGCTCCGTGGGCGACATGATCGATACGGCAGGTCCCGCCCGTGCCGCCGAGGACAATGTGTTCCAGCCGCTTGGTCAGATGCCCGCTCCCGCCGCTGCCGTTGTGGCGCCTGCCGTGCCCTCGCCCGCGATCGGACAACAGAGCGTGCGGACCGAGACACCGGCAGCTCCACTCACCACGGTTGTCAGCGAAACCACGGTTGCGATGGCCGCACCCGTTCCAGATCAGCCGGCCGCCGCAAAGCCGGCAGTTGCAGAAGCGCCCTCACTTGCGGTCAGTCAACCGCAGGTTTCCCAGGCGCCCGCCGCCCCGACGAAACGGACGCCCGTCCGGCTCGTCGCCAATGCCGCGCCGCAGGCAGCGTCCTTCGCCGTGAGGCCAGCTGCATACATCCCGATTCCCAAGCCGAAGCCGGACCACCCGCAAGCACTCGCTCGCGTCATCAAGGTCGGCATGAAGTCGTCCGTCGATTCCGGCGCAAAGCCGGTCGCATACGGCTTCGTCGACGGCACCTATACTGGTCCGGTCACCGATGCCTATTATGGCCTCATCCAGATTCAAGCCTTTATCCGCGGCGGTCGTCTCATGGCGCTCAGAGTGCTGAGATTCCCGTCCGACCGCCGCACGTCGATCATCATCAACCGGCAGGCACTGCCCATGCTGCGAGACGAAGCGATCAGCGCGCAAAGCGCCGATGTCGACATCATTTCGGGTGCGACGCTGACCAGCAGGGCCTTCATCCAGTCGCTTGGCGGCGCGTTGAAGAAAGCGTCATCCTGATCCATGCGCGTGACCCGGCTTCTGATGGGCATGCCTATCACCGTCGATATCTGCGGTGCCACGGACACGACGCTTGTCGATGCCGTCTTCGACTATTTCCGAAAGGTCGACCAACGCTTCAGCATCTACAGGAGCGACAGCGAGATTTCGGCCATCAACCGGGGCGATGTTCGAATCAACGAGTTGAGCGGCGAGATGAGGGAAGTGCTGGCACTCGCCGAACGCACGAAGAACGAGACCGGAGGATATTTCGACATCCGCAAGCCCGATGGCTCGCTCGATCCCTCCGGTATCGTCAAAGGCTGGGCCATACGCAATGCCGCTCGAATCCTGCACCGGGCTTGCGTCGGCGACTTCTTCATCGACGCGGGCGGCGACATCCAGTCCTGCGGCAGGAATGCATCGGGCCTCGACTGGA
>VAZZ01000156.1:1890-3200 GCA_005884715.1 Alphaproteobacteria bacterium
ACCTCCGGCACCTATGTGCGCGGGCAGCACATCTACAATCCGCTTGAGTCTGGCGACCCGATCACCGGGATCGTCAGCATGACCGTCCTGGCTGAGGATGTATTCGAAGCCGACCGCTTTGCCACCGCCGCCTTCGCCATGGGCCGGGATGGAATTCTCTTTCTCGAGCAGACGCCTGGCCTTGAGGGCTACATGGTCGACAGCAACGGCCGCGCCACGCCTACAAATGGCTTCGGAGCCTTTTGCCGATAATGATCAAGGCCATCGACCGGTTTCTCGACCATCAGACCATGTACCGGCTGGTCCTCTATTATCTGGTCGCCCTGCTGGGCTCAGCCTTGGTGCTCGGCTTGTTCAGACTCTTGCCGCAGGATCCGGTGGCGCTCGCCTTGTCGACGGTCGTCGTGCTGATCGCCTGCTGGATCACCAACCGGGTTTTTGCCGCTGTTTTCCATGTCCCGGCCAACAATGAGTCCGTCTACATCACCGCCTTGATCCTGGCGCTCATCCTCGATCCCATAGCCGCCATTGATCTCAAGGGGATCGGCGCGATTGTGCTCGCCTGCGTCTGGGCGATTTCATCCAAGTTCATCCTTGCCATCGGCAGGAAGCACCTGTTCAACCCCGCCGCACTGGGCGTGGCGCTGACCGCGCTGCTCCTGGACCAGCCAGCCACATGGTGGGTCGGAGGTAATCTGCCATTGCTTCCCGTCGTGCTTGTCGGCGGCCTTCTCATCGTGCGCAAGCTGCGCCGGTTCGATCTCGTCGCCACCTTCATCGCCGTCGCGCTTGTGACGATCCTTGCAACCTCAGAGCCATCGCAATACCTCACCGCGCTGAGGGAGACGCTTGGCTCGTCGCCGCTGCTGTTCTTCGCATTCGTTATGCTGACCGAGCCGCTCACGGCACCGGCGACGTGGTGGCCGCGCATCGCCTTCGCCGCTATTGTCGGCTTCCTGTTTGCGCCCAACATCCATGTCGGCTCGTTCTACTTCACGCCGGAGCTGGCGCTTTTGGCAGGAAACCTTTTTGCCTATGCGGTCAGCCCGAAGGGACGCTTCGTTCTGACGCTCGAGCGCATAGAGCAATCGGCCGCCGACAGCTACGATTTTATCTTCAGGTCGCCACGAAAACTCGCCTTCCAGGCCGGCCAGTACCTCGAATGGACGCTTGGCCTCGACCGCCCGGACAATCGCGGCAACCGCCGCTACTTCACGGTCGCATCGGCGCCCACGGAGGATTCGGTAAGGCTTGGGGTCAAGTTCTACACACGGTCGAGCGCATTCAAGCAGGCGCTCGGCATGATGAAG
>VAZZ01000159.1 GCA_005884715.1 Alphaproteobacteria bacterium
CCGCCTCGCTGGCGCTCGCTTCGAAATGAACGCCGAGCTCGCCCAGGATGTCCTGCGCATCGGCGAGCACATCCATCAGATGCGAGATGGGTGCTCCCTGATAGCCGACAACATAGCCGACACCGCATTGCAGCAGCGCCTTGGTGATGGCGAGGATGCCCTCGCCGCGGAATTCCTCGCCGGCGCCGATCTTGAGCTGCTGGACTTCTTTCTTGAAGGATCTTTCGGCCATGATAGCCTCCGTCAACCTATATTCTGCAGCATCTTGTGCAGAACTGAAATGAATGTCTCATATTCGGCCTCGCTCACCCCAGCGAAGACATCCGAATAGCGCTTGTACATCACCGGCCAGAATTGCGCGAAGAGCTGCCGGCCCTTTTCGGTGAGATAGACTTCGCGCACCCGAAGATCGCCCTTGCGCGGTTTGCTCTTGATCAGCCCCTGCTCTTCCATCGCATCGAGGGTGCGGCTCATGGTCGACTGCTCGGTGATGGTATGAAGCGCCAGGTCATTCGCCGTCATGCCGGGCGTGATCGAAAGGACGGCGAGCGTACGCATCTTCGCCGTGGTGAGATCAAAGGCCTTCAGCGCCTCCTGCATGTCAGCGTTCCAGCGCGCTGAGATGCGGTTGATCAGATAAGGCGCGAAGTGATTTAGCCCGATTTCGCCGATCGAGGGGATGGCATCTTGATCCGAATTGGATGGTTTCAGCAAGGCAGTTCCGAAGCGGCCGACCATCTGATCACCTCAAAGCTTGCGCCAGCATGAAGCCCGAGCCGCCGCCGAGACCGGCGCCGGGATGGGTTGACGCACCAATATGATAGAGATTGCGGATGAAAGTGCGGTGATTGACCGACGATTTGAACGGCCGCCACAGGAAGGACTGGTCAAGGCCGCAGAAGCCGCCATACGGATCGCCGCCGACGAGATTGATGTTCATGGTTTCGAGATCGGCCGGCGAATAGGCTTTGCGCCTGAGCTTGATCGAAGTGAAGCCATCGATGTGCCGCGTCAGGATCGCCTCGATGCGATCGGCATAGGCCTCGCGCACTGTTGCGGTCCATTTTCCATCAGCCGGCACCGCGATCTTGCCCGCTGCGTCGCCCTTCAAATGCCCGGGCGCCTCGGGAAGCTGCAGCCATAATATGCCGGCCCCGTTGGGACAGCGGATCTGATCGAGCGCATGCGGCTGGCCGACGCAGATCGTCGGCTGCTCCGGCAGCATGCCGCGCTCGGCCTCGTTCGATGCCTTCGACACGCCGTCAAGACCGGGAGTGAGATGCAAAAGCGCGACCTTGTCGAGGCCGGGGCTCAGCCAGCGGGGCGGCGACTTCAGCGCATAATGAAGCTGGAAATTGCCTTTGCCGTAGCGGTAATTGCGCACCTCCTGCTTGAGGTCGGCCGGCAGATCAAAGCCGGCAAGCAGGCGGTCATAGAGCTGGTTCGGCGTGACCGAGCAGATGACACCGGAGCGTGCCGTGATCTCTGTCCCATCGGCCAGCTTCACGCCCTTGACCGTGCCATCTCTGTCGGGCAGCAAGGAGGCGACATCGGCCTTGGTCCTGATCTCACCATCTCTTTCGCGGATCAACGCTGCAAAGGCATCGAGCAATTTCTGTCCGCCGCCCTTGACGATTGGCGCCCCTGCGGCTTCCAGCGCGAAGGCGATGACCTTCGCCATTTGCGCCGAATAGGCGCTTTCAGGCCCGAGTCCGGTATGCAGGACCCAGGGCGCCCACAAAGCGCGGGTAACCTCGGATTGGTAATTCGATTCAAGCCAGGCCCGGGCGGTGGTGAGAGCCTCGCCGAAGAATTGCGCCATATTGCGCGGGCCCCTCTTCCAGGCCTCACGCGCCAGCAATTTTGCAGTCGGCCAGCTCCACAATTGGCCTCCTAGCAGCGCGAAAAGCAGCGGCGCATTGCGCTCGACCCCGCCGACATCGGCGAGATGCCGGGCGCCATCGCCCATAGCGAGCTGATCCAGTGCGGTGCCATTGGCACTCCTCGTCATGGTGATGACGGCCGAGCGTCCGTCCGGCAAGAGTACGCCGGAGGGATGATCGCTATTGCAGAATTCCAGTCCATGCCGGCCAAGATCGGAAGCCAAGGCGGCATAGGCCGGCGATGTGATGAAGAGGACGAAGGTTGTCGCCATCACGTCATGGATATAACCAGGCTCGGTGATCTCCTCGCTGCGGATGCAGCCGCCGATCCGGTCATTGCGCTCGAGAATAAGGACGCGCTTCCCGCTCTTGCCCAGCATTGCTGCTGAGACCAGGGCATTGATGCCGCTGCCGATGATCACATAGTCAGGATCGGACATGTCCTCCTCCTGAACACCAGGGCGTCTAAGAAAACTGGACCAATGGGCGAGCTGCAAACAGGGCTTCCCCCTCTCCCGCCCTGCGGGAGAGGGTGGCCGAAGGCCGGGTGAGGGTGTGGCTCAAATGCGGGCAAATGAGTTTGTAATTCTGCAGGTATCGATCGTACAGCCCGGATCGCAGACGGAATACTAAAAGTTTGGCTGTGGTGAAGTTGCACCAACACCCTCATCCGCCCTTCGGGCACCTTCTCCCGCAAGCGGGAGAAGGGGAAAACAGGTGAGTTCTGAGCTCCTCGTGACATTTCACGATTGGTCCTCAAACGACTTCGACGGCACTCAGCGCGCGACCAGCGCCAGAACACGCAACGGACTGCCGGTGCCGTTCACGAGCTTGAGCGGTGCCGCGATGAGGATCGCGCCCTTCGCCGGCAACTTGTCGAGATTGCATAGGCTGGCAAGGCCATAGCGGTTCGATTTGTGCATCAGATTATGTGCCGGGAAGGGCGGCGTCATGCCGCCGGCCGCGCCGGCATCGGTGCCGACCGTCTCGCTGCCCCAGCCAATGGCGCCCTTCGACAGGATATATTCGATGCAATCGACCGTCGGGCCCGGCGAATGCGGGCCCTTCTCATCGGCATTGAGGAATTCTTTCTCGCTGCCATTGCGGTGATACCAGTCGGTGCGCATCACAACCCATGTGCCCTTGGCAATATCGCCATGCTTCTTCTCCCAGACACGCACGCCATCGGCCGTGAGCAGGAAATCCGGATTCTTCTTCACCTCGGCGCTGCAGTCGATGACATTCACCGGCGCCACGAAGTTCTTCGGTTTGATCCGATCGGTCGTGCCGTCGGTATAATCCTTGCCGGTGATCCAATGCACCGGCGCATCGAAATGCGTGCCGGAATGCTCGCCGAGCTTGAGCCAGTTCCATGACCAGAAAGGTCCATTCTGATCGTAGTTGGAAATATTGTGGACCTCGATCTTGGGCGTATTCTTGCCGATCTCGGGCGGCAGCTTGATCAGGGGCGTGTCGGGACCAAGCGGTGCCGTGAGATCGACCACCTCGACTGAGCCCGACAAGAGAGCTTCCGCCAATGAACTGAGATCTGCTTTCTGCGCCATGAGACGTCCTCCGCTGCGGCTTGTTATTCTCGCATTATCCTATGCGCAATGCATGCAATTGCAAGTAAGATGTGGCGCAATTGGCCCTTGCAAGGGAATCTCATGGACAGATTATATGCATATGCCAGTATATCTTCCAGAGGGTGTCCATGAACTATGATGCCATCATCGTGGGGAGCGGCCATAATGGTCTGGCCTGTGCTGTTCATCTGGCCAAGCAAGGCTGGAAGGTCGGCGTCTTCGAGCGCAACAAGGTGGCGGGCGGCGCGGTGCAGACGCGCGAAGTGACATTGACTGTCTTCCGTCACGATCTCTTCGCCATAAATCTCGGTCTGTTCGCAGGCTCCCCTTTCATGCGCACGCATGGCGAAGCACTAACACGGCATGGGCTCGCTTTCGCCGGCGCCATCGATTGTTTCGCAACGCCCTTTCCCGACGGGACATGGTTCGGCGTTTCCAAGGATGTCGAGAAGAATATCGCGCGCGCCGCATCCTTCTCGGCGGCCGACGCCGAAACCTGGCGCGAGATGAGCAACAAATTCGGCCGCGACGCGCCACATATCTTCGCGCTCCTCGGCAGCCCGATGCCGTCGCGCGATCTCCTGTCGATTGGCTGGAAGGCCTGGCGCGCCCAAGGCTTGCCCTGGGTTATCGACACGCTAAGGCTTCTCGTCTCCTCGCCGCGCGCGTTCCTCGATGAGAATTTCGAGTCCGACAAGATCAAAGCGACGCTCGCCGCCTGGGGACTTCATCTCGATTTCTCACCCGATATCGCCGGTGGCGCGCTCTTTCCCTATCTCGAAGCCATGGCGGATCAGAGTTTCGGCATGGCGCTGGGCCAGGGTGGTGCGGATGTGATGATCAAGGCGCTGAGCGGGTACCTCAAGGAACTGGGCGGCGAGATCCATCTTGATGCCGAGGTCGACCGCATCGACCGGACTAACGGTCGGGCCACGGGTGTGACGCTCAAGGATGGACGACAGTTCCAGGCCAGGCGCGCTGTGATCGCCAATGCGCTGCCGCAGATCGTCTTCGGAAAAATGCTCCCCGGCGGCAGTGGCAATGCGGAAGCCGACCGGCGCATGAAGTCTGTTCGGCCAGGGCCCGGCACCATGATGATCCATGTCGCTTGCGACAACCTGCCAGGCTGGACCGCGGGACCGGAGCTTCAGCGTTTCGCCTATGTGCACCTGGCGCCTTCGCTCGACATGATGAGCCGCACCTACAATGAGGCGCTGGCGGGCTTCCTGCCGGGAGAGCCGGTCGTGGTGGTGGGCCAACCGACGGCGATCGATCCGAACCGGGCGCCGCAAGGCAAGCACATTCTCTGGATCCAGGTGCGCGTCCTTCCCGCCGTCATTCGCGGCGATGCGGCGGGCAAGATTGAAGGCAAGGATTGGGCGGAGGTCAAGGAAGCCTATGCCGATCGGTTGATGGCCATTCTCGAAAGCTACGCGCCGGGCTTTGCAAAGAAGATTCTCGGCCGTGCCGTCTTCTCGCCCCTCGATCTCGAAAGGGAGAATCCCAATCTCCTCGGCGGCGACAATCTGGGCGGCAGCCATCATTTGAGGCAGAATTTCCTGTTCCGGCCGACCTGGCCAGGTGCTGGCGTCGGCGCCGGATCAGGCTTCATGCTGGCCAGGATGCTCACTTGAACCATGATCTTGCGGCAATTTTATTTTAGACCTAAAGTATCTTCAACAGGCAGAATGCCCAATAAAACAGGGCGACAGGGAGAGGAACATGACGACATCCAGACGTGACGTGTTGAAGCTTGGCGCCTTTGGCGGGGCGGCGCTGATTGCCGGGCTTCCCGGCACCACTGTTGCGGCGCAAGGCTCAGAGCTCACCATCGCCTATAATGTGAATCTGCCGTCCTGGGATCCGACCGTCGGTCCCTCCGCCGTCAACCCTACCATCCAGGCGATCTATCAGTCGGTCTTCGACATGTATATCGCGCAGAATCCCGACCTCTCCTTCGCGCCGGGCCTTGTCACCAAATGGGGATGGAACGATGACAAGACCAAGATCATGATGGAAGTGCGCGACGGTGTCACCTGGCATGACGGTTCGCCCTTCACCGCTGAAGATGTCGCCTGGTCGCTTGAACGCGCCGGCAAGCCCGAGACCGGCAACCCGATCCAGTTCGTGTGGGGCAAGATCGGCAATTTCAAGGTCGACGGCAACAAGATCACCGCCGATGTGAAGGAATTCGAACCGGTCCTGTTCAAATGGATGTCGTTCCTGACCGGCTATGTGCTGCCCAAGGCCTATTACGAGAAGGTGGGTGCTGAAGGCTTCGAGAAGGCGCCAATCGGCACCGGCCCCTATATGATGGAGAAATTCGAGCGCAACGCCTTCGTGCGCTTGAAAGCCAATCCGAATTACTGGGGCGGCAAGCCCGCCTTCGAGACCGTCATCATCAAATTCGTGCCCGATTCCTCGAGCCGCGTCGCCGAGATCGAATCGGGCTCGGCGCAAGTGACGCTCGAAATCCCCTATGATGAATTCGACCGGCTCAAGGCCAAGGACGGGCTCGCCGGCATCACCACGCCGATCTCCGATATCGGCATGATCTTCTTGAATGACGTCGATGTCATGCTCGACAAGAATGTCCGCCTCGCCGCCCATCACGCGATCGACAAGAAGCTCATCATTGATCGCCTGCTCAATGGCTATGGCATCGCCATCGACACGCTCGAGACGCCGCAATATGCAGCCTTCGACGCATCGATCAAGGTCGGCCATGATCCCGAAAAGGCGAAGCAGCTTCTCGCCGCCTCGGGCTACAGCACCGACAAGCCGGTGAAATTCACCATCCAGACCACCAAGGGCTTCAAACCCAAGGATTACGAGATGATCCAGGCCATTGTCGGCATGTGGCGCAAGGTCGGCATCGAGGCCGAGATCGAGATCTACGAGATCGCCAAGCATTATGAATTGCGCGCCGCCGACAAACTGGCGCCCGCCGCCTTCTATAATTGGGGCAATGCGATCGGCGATCCGACCACCTCGACCGGCTTCGCCATGTTCGGACCGAGCCCGCATTCGGTGTGGGACTCGAAGGACCTGGTCGACATGATCATCCCGCTCTGGGGTGAGAAGGACGAGACCAAGCGCATCGCCGGGTGGAAGGCGGTCGACAAATATATCGCCGACCAGGGTTATGTCATCCCGCTGCTGCAATATGTCCAGCCGATCATTCACGCCAAGTCGGTCAAGGTCACGCCGCATGTATCGGGAGCGCTCTTGCCAGCCTTGATGTCGCCAGCTTAGAGCATGTTGAGTTTGATCCAATTCATCACCCTTACCAAGGTGCCCGGCGAAGCCGGGCCTCGAAGGGTCTGCTGAAGCATACTCACTCTATCCTGATGGATGCTTCGAGGCTCCCCCGGCTCAGGGCCGGGGTCGCACCTCAGCATGAGGGTGTTTTGAGAGGACGATTCCTTCTAAAGTCATCACGCTCTGGGCGTATGCGGGAGGGCGTTGCCGTCGACACTCTCCCGCGACAGTCTGCGTAAGGTTTTGATCTGGCATGGGCCGAAATCTGCTGATCCGCCTCGGCTCGACGATTGTGACGCTGTTCGGCGTGGCCCTCATCGTCTTCATCCTGGTGCGCGTCGTTCCCGGTAATCCAATCGCCATGATG
>VAZZ01000157.1 GCA_005884715.1 Alphaproteobacteria bacterium
CGTCCGATTTGACGGTGAGCAATTCCTGCAGCGTGTAAGCAGCGCCATAAGCTTCCATGGCCCACACTTCCATTTCGCCGAAACGCTGACCGCCGTATTGCGCTTTGCCGCCGAGCGGCTGTTGCGTGACGAGCGAGTAAGGCCCGACTGCGCGCGCGTGAATCTTGTCTGCCACGAGGTGGCCCAGCTTCATCATGTAAATGAAGCCAACGACGACTTCCTGATCGAATGGCTCGCCGGTGCGCCCGTCGATCAGCTTGGTCTTGGCGTTTTCCGGCAACTTGGCTTCCTTGAGATAGCCGCGGATTTCCTTTTCCTTGATGCCATCGAACACCGGTGTCGCGAACTTCAGGCTCAACAGCCTCGCTGCCCAGCCGAGATGCGTCTCGAGCACCTGGCCCACGTTCATACGCGAGGGCACGCCCAAGGGGTTCAACACGATGTCCACTGGCGTCCCATCATCCAGGAACGGCATGTCTTCCTCAGGCACGATCTTCGCGACCACGCCTTTATTGCCGTGACGGCCGGCCATCTTATCACCGACCGACAGCTTGCGCTTGGAAGCGATGTAAACTTTCACCGACTTGATGATGCCGACATCGACTTCTTCGCCGGACTCCGCGCGCTCAATCTCTTCGTCGTACTGCATCTGGAGGTCGTCGAACTTCTTCTTAAAGCCCGCGATGATCTCGTTGATCTTGTTACGGATCGGCGAAGGATCGATCTCGATGCGATCGTAAACGCCGGCCAGCTTGCGCAGCAGCGTCTTGGTAATCTTGCGATTTGCCGGGATGATGATTTCGCCCGTCTCAGAATTTACGACGTCGAGCGGAATCTTTTCACCAAGCAGGATGTTGCTCAGCGCCTCGGTCAATTGCTCGCGCAATTCGTCCGTCTTCGCGCGGTGCTCTTCCTGCACCTGCTTCGCGGCTTTCTTTCCTTCGGCGCTTACCGGCTTTTCCTTGTCCGTGTCCTTCTCCTTCTTCGAGGAGACCTTCACGTCCATGATGATGCCGTAAGTGCCTGAGGGGACCTTTAGTGACGTATCTTTCACGTCCGCGGCCTTCTCACCGAAGATCGCGCGCAACAGGCGCTCTTCGGGCGCAAGTTCGGTCTCGCTCTTCGGCGTGATCTTGCCGACCAGGATGTCGCCGGGCTTCACTTCGGCGCCGACGCGGATCACGCCGTCCGGTCCGAGGTTCTTCAGCGCTTCTTCGCCGAGGTTGGGAATATCGCGCGTGATTTCTTCCGGCCCGAGCTTCGTATCGCGCGCACTTACTTCGAACTCATCGATGTGAATCGACGTGTAAACGTCTTCCTTCACGATGCGTTCGCTGATGAGGATGGCGTCCTCGAAGTTGTAGCCGTTCCAAGGCATGAACGCGACCAGCACGTTGCGGCCGAGGGCGAGTTCGCCCTGGCTCGTGCAAGGACCGTCCGCGATCACCTGCCCGGCCTTCACTGTGTCGCCTTTGTTCACCAGAATCTTCTGGTTGATGCACGTAGCGGCATTCGACCTCATGAACTTGCGGATTTGGTAAACCCAAATGCCATGATCGGGATCGTGACGGATTTTCTTTTTGCTCTCAGGCATCTTGCCGTCTTCGGTGACAATCACCTGGCTGCCAGTGACCGACGCTACTTTGCCGGCGGCATCCGCAACCACGACGGCGCGCGAATCGCGAGCGACGCGTTCTTCCAAACCAGTCGCCACCAGTGGCGATTCGGTCACCAGCAGCGGCACGGCCTGGCGTTGCATGTTCGAACCCATCAACGCGCGGTTCGCATCGTCATGCTCGAGGAACGGGATGAGGCTCGCCGCCACCGACACCAATTGCTTCGGCGACACGTCCATGTAATCCACGCGGGCGGGCTCCACGTCGACGAAATCGCTTTTAGCGCGGCAAGGAACTTTGCCGCCGGTGAAATGGCCGCGGTCATCGACTGGCGCATTCGCCTGAGCGATAATAAACGTTTCCTCGCGATCTGCGGTAAGATAGTCGATATGATTAGTCACCCTGCCCTTCTCGACCTTGCGGTACGGCGTTTCCAGAAATCCGAATTCGTTCACGCGCGCAAAGGTTGCGAGCGAGGCGATCAAACCAATGTTCGGACCTTCAGGCGTTTCCACCGGGCAAATGCGGCCGTAGTGCGAGGGATGCACGTCGCGGACTTCGAACCCTGCGCGATCGCGCGAGAGACCGCCTGGCCCAAGCGCCGATAGACGGCGCTTGTGCGTCAATTCCGCGAGCGGATTGATCTGGTCCATGAACTGCGACAATTGGCTGCGGCCGAAGAAGTCACGAATGACAGCGGACAACGCCTTCGGATTGATGAGCTTTTGCGGCGTCATCGCTTCGAGCCCTTGATCGAAGAGAGTCATGCGCTCTTTCACGAGACGCTCCGTACGGGCCAGGCCGACGCGGCATTGGTTGGCAAGCAATTCGCCGACGGTTCGTACGCGGCGGCTGCCGAGATGGTCGATGTCGTCCAGCGTGCCTTCGCCCTTTTTCAGGCGGAGCAAGTATTTAGTCGCGGCGACCAGGTCCTGCTTCGTCAAAATTCGCGAATCGTTCTCATCCTTCACGCCGAGCTTCTGGGTGATCTTGTAACGACCAACGCGGCCAAGGTCGTAGCGTTTCGGATCGAAGAACAAGCGTTTGATCAATGCGCGCGCATTGGCAGCGGTCGGTGGGTCGCCCGGACGCAACCGGCGGTAAATATCCTTCAGCGCCTCTTCCTCGTTCTTCGTAGGATCTTTCTTGAGACATTTGATGATGATGCCGTCATCGATCGTCGTATCGACCACGCGAATCTTCGTCACGACGAGATCGGCGATCTGCTTCACGACCGCTTTCGAGAGGGGCTCGAAGGCGCGAGCGACCACCACGCCCTTGTCGGGGTCAACGGCATCTTCAATGAGCACCTTATTTTGAAGGTCCTCGAGCTTTTCAGCTTTGCTGACACTGATCTCTTCGACTTCGTAGAACAGCTTGATAATGGCCTCGTCGGTCCCGCGATTCTTGTCATCGCCGTCCTTGGTCTTGCCTTCGACATCCAGAAAGCTCAAGGCGCGGAAAAACGTCGTGGTCAGGAATTTGCGGCGGCGCTTCTTGCGGTCCAAATACACATACAGCAGATCACCCGTGTCGAACTGCGCTTCATACCACGATCCGCGGTCCGGAATGATCCGGAAGGAATGCAGCATCTTGCCGTTCGCGTGCTGCGTCGCCTCGAATGCAAGACCCGGCGAACGATGCAATTGGCTTACGATCACGCGCTCGGCGCCGTTGATCACGAAGGTCCCCTGCGGCGTCATGAGCGGCAATTCGCCCATAAACACTTTTTCTTCCTTCGCCGCTTTTTCTTCTTTCAGTTGGAAAGTCACATACAGAGGCGCGCCAAAGGTGATGCCTTCGCGCAGACACTCCAGCCAATCGACCTTGGGTTCGCCGATCTCGTAACTGGCGTAATCGAGCACGCATTTGCCGTCGTAGCTCTCGATCGGAAACACTTCTTTGAACACGGCCTGCAGGCCCACGTTCTTTCGCCGGCTCGGCGCGGTGCCCAATTGCAAAAACTCCACATACGAGTTGGTCTGCAACTCGATGAGATTGGGCGGAGCAATGATTTCTTTGATCTTTCCGAAATTGATTCTGCTGTCAGTCGCTCGCGATGGCATTTATTACTCCAGGATTGGCCGGGCGGAGCCGAAAGGTCGGACGCCAAGCCGTTGTTTTCATTTAACGACACAAAGCAAGTGCCCCGTTTTCCGGGAAACTTGCCAAAACCTAATCTGTATTGTCGCAA
>VAZZ01000158.1 GCA_005884715.1 Alphaproteobacteria bacterium
GGTGAGCCGCATGAGCTCTTCCGGAGATTGCTTGCCCCAATCTTCACGCATGATCATCGGCGCCTTCTCTTTTCCCTTAGCGCAGAAATAAACCAGCCCGACGGGATTGCCGTCCTCGTCTTCCTCGGGACCGAGCACGCCGCTGACGGCAAGGCTCAGGGAAGCGGGTGAATGCTTCAGTGCGCCTAGTGCCATTTGTTTGACCACCTCTTCATTGACGGCCCCGCTCTGTTTCAGCACGTCCGGCGATATGCCCAGAGCCTTGGTCTTGTGCTCTTTTGTGTAGGTGACGAACCCTCCATGCAGGACATCGCCCGCGCCGTCCGCCCGTGACAGAGCCGCGGCGACCATCCCGGCGGTGCAGGATTCCGCGGTGACGATAGACAAGCCGGCGTCTTTGAGCGCTTTGAGAATTTCGTGTGCGCGCTCGCACAGCTGGGGCTGATGGTGAGTGTGGTCTCAGCGGACAAGCTCGTTTCCCTCTAGCCGGTTGCTTTCCGTAACCTGGCGCTTGCTTGTTGTCTTGCACCTCTCTTTGCGCGCCTCCAGATGTTCCCTGAATTGCGCAAGGTCGAGCGCGTTGAGGACGCGCTCCTTGGGCACACCGCCCTTGCGCGCCATGAGAACGCCCCATTGAATGTTGTCGATTTCTTCGGTGGAGTGGGCGTCAGGGTCGATGCTGAACAGGCATCCGAGTTCTAACGCGCGCCTGCACCAGCGCCAGTCCATATCGAGGCGCCAGGGATTAGCGTTGATCTCGATGGCGACACCCTGCTTGGCGCAGGCGCGAAGGATGCGTTCCATATCGACTTCGTAACCGGGACGCCGCAGGAGTTGGCGTCCGGTGACATGGCCCAGAATCGTTGTGTAAGGATTCTCGATGGCCTTGACGATCCTATCAGTCTGTTCTTTGCGCTCCATCCGGAATTTGCTGTGCACGCTGGCAATGACGAGGTCGAAGGTGGAAAGGATGTCGTCAGGGTAGTCGAGTGATCCGTCTCCGAGGATGTCGGACTCGATCCCCTTGAATATATGAAACTTCGCCCCTAGGCGCTTGTTGATCCGCTCGATCTCGATTTGCTGCGCGGCGACTTCATCGGCTTTGAGGCCGCCCGCATAGTGTGCGGTTTGAGAATGATCCGTAAGCCCCAGATAGCTATAGCCGCGCTGGCATGTGGCATCGGCCATATCCTTGAGCATATCGGCCCCGTCGGATTCGGTAGTGTGCGCGTGCAGGACGCCGTGCAGGTCTTCCTGTTTCACGAGGACGGGCAGCTTGCCCTTCAGGCCGAGCTCCACTTCCTGGCCGGTCTCGCGCAGCTCCGGCGGAATGAAAGCCAAGCCCAGCGCGGCGTAGATGTCTTCTTCCGTTTGTTGCGCGACGACGCGTCCCTTCTTGCGCAGGCCGTTCGCGCTGAGCGTCATACCTTTCTTCTGCGCGAGCGTGCGAAGCGCGTCGATGTGCTGGTCCGAGCCGGTCGCCAGCAGGAGCGCAATGCCATAGCGCTCGCCTGACGCGATATGGACTGTCAGCTCGCCTTGCTTTGTCGTCTTGGTGTCTTCGTGCAGGTGCGGATCGACGGCGACAATCGACAACTCGCTTACGAGTTCGCAGCCGCGGCGGATTTCGCCTGCCGGTGTCACGTTGGTCCAATCAGGATGGACGCGCGCGACTTCATTGCGCGCGTAGTTGATGGCGGCAGCCGCGCGGTGAATATGCCGCCCTTGCGGGCGCCGGCTCATCTCGATGCCTTGCAGCACCTTGGTCTGGAAGGCCAGTCCATAGCCTTTCAAGGCTTTGAGCTTGTCGGTGCGGGCGGCTTCTTCGAGTTCGGGTAGGGACGAGATTCCGAGCTCGGTATGGAGCTTGCGGATGCGGTCGGCCTTCAGGCCGGGAATGCGCAGCATCTCCAGCACGCTTTCAGGTATGTGTTCCCGCATGGCGGCGAGGCTGGGATGATGCCCGGTTTCGTAGATCTTGGTGATAACGGCGGCCAGGGCATCGCCAATGCCCGGGATTTCTTTCAGGCGGCCTTCGGCAATCAATTGGTCAACGGACACCGGGCTGAGCGCGAGATTGTCGGCGGCGCGGCTATAGGCCCGCGCCCGATACGGGTTACCGCCTTCCAGTTCCAGCCGCAGGGCCAGTTCGCGCAGCAGTTTCGAGATTTCGGCGGCAGTGAGGTTGGGCATGTCCTTGGCATCTCTGTGCTCAAGGTTCCAACTGCTCAGTTTCGGGCGGGTTCCGGGCTATAGAGCCCGCCGTTATGCGGACCCGGTTCCGGCTTCGCCCGGCCTATTACAGCAACGTCGACTGTTCACGCGGATAGGTCACCGTTGTCCCATCGACGTGGGCGAACGGTGTGAGCTTGTGCGCGCGGTAATCGCTCTGGGAGAGGATTTCAACCACCGGAATGCCGCGCACGTTCAGCGCGTCGGCTACCAGCGAGCGGTGGCAGCGCCACGGGACGGCTTCCGCGCACATCATAGCGGTGCGCTTCTGGCGGCTCAACCCGATCAGATCTTCAAGTCCCTGCTGGAAATCTTCAGTTTGCATGTAGTCGGCATAACCGCGGAAGCTCGTGTTACGCCAACCGGTATTGATCGAGTCCTTGCGCGGGTGACGCAGGCCGCCCAGCGCCTGTAAAGGCACGTAATCGATGTTCTGGAGTGCGAGCACGCGGCCCAGTTCATCTGCATTGAATTGCGGGTTGAACCGCGAGCGCGGCACGGTGCGGACATCTGCCAGACGTTCAATACCGTAGACCTGGAGCAGCGTGATGAAGCGCTCGATGGGGAGAGTCGAATGACCAACAGTGAATATCGCGCCTGTCGGCCAATGTGTTTCCTGCGGCGCTGGATGGCGCATCATGTTTTTGGCTCCAGCAACAGGGTAGCATCGCCAACGCCGCCGACTAGATGGTTCGCAAAGCATTTATTTTTGGAAAATGTCGGTTACAGCTTGGGATATGGGGCCGGTCTCAACGTGGAAGCGGACATGCTCGATCCTGGCCTTGCCCGCGGGCCGACTGGGCCTGACAAGGCGTCCCGCGGGGGATAAATGCTGGGATATGGCGGACCGAGATGCGCCCGGCTCTTAGTATTTCAATGGGTTATCCGAGAAAATGGACTCCTCA
>VAZZ01000011.1 GCA_005884715.1 Alphaproteobacteria bacterium
GGCCATTGGCAAGCTGATCGCCAAGAGCGATCAGTTGCTTCGCTTGCTTTCGATCGCTTTGCGAAGGAACTGCCTCCTTTGCCGCGATCCCTGATGCCGAAGACTCTGCCTGCGCGATGTTGCATGGCAAAACGGAGACGCCGCCGGTGATCGCGGCGAGCGCAGTGACGAAGCATGTGATTCGTGCCGTCAGTCGATGCATGGTGGAACCTCCTTGAGGTGGTTCAGATGTGTTGGTGATCAGGTTGGTCTTTCCTTGGCGAATTCGGTCCTGATTTCACGCAAGACCTCGAACATGGCATGGTCGAGCATGTTTGGATCAAATATGCCGGCAATGCGGTTCCTGTGAAGGAAGGCGGCAGCCCAGGCCGTGAGTAAAGCCATCTCTTGGGCGGTCGCCTGCTTGGTCTCGGTCAAGCGCGTGATGCATTGGACATCGAAATCGCTGAGCTCGCCCAATACCGGGCGGTAGCTTGCGGCAATCCAGCGTTGCCGCACGGCGTCCTGGTGATCCTTGCGCGTCGAGGTGATTTGCCCGGCATGCTCGCGGTAATAGACCGCCGGATAAAAGACCATCTTTCCCTTCAGCCCGTTGCGGCCCGCATTTCGGTATACCCAGTCGCAGTCGATGCCGCCGAGCAGCTCCTCGTCAAAATTCAAGGAAAACTTCTCACGTCGGAAGGCAAAGGTCGGGAATGACACCGGCATGCCGAACAGCTGGCGGACGGAAAGATCATCGACGAAGATGGACCGCGGCGGCCCGAGGCGAAAGGGATACCTTTCGCTGAAGGCGACGAATGAGAGACAGTCGGCGCCGGGCGTTTCCGCGAAGAAAGCCTTTGTCAACGCCACACGCCGCGGAACGCTGAGGTCGTCGACATCGGCAATGACGCATATGTCACCGCTTGCGTGCCGCATTGCTTCATTCAGCGCTGCGCCGCGACCATGTCCGCCATTGGAGAACATCTTGAGTCGCGTGTCGCCGTGCCACAGCCGCTCAATCTCCTCTTGAGTCCCATCCTCCGAATGATCATCGACGAATATGATCTCGAACTCAGGATCCGTCTGAGCCTTGAGTGATACTGTGTATTCTGCCAGAAAATGCCGGGCGTCCCTGGCCGTGGTGATGAAGGAAACGGTTGGACCGCGAGCCTTGGGTGCTCCGCGAGGCATCCTCATCGAGAGGTAGCCGAGCAGCGGGTCGGCAACAAAACGCAATTGGCCTGCGTTGATCTCCCGCCACCGGAGCCCCAGAAAATCGAGATAATTCATGCTCGCTCTGTGCCGAAAAGTCTTGGCCAAACTCTCGCTGGCACCGGGCGCGTAGTCATGCAACAGGACGGCCGCCGGCTCGTAAATAAAGCCCGCTGGCCCGTAGAACCGCCAGAGTCGGCTGCATAAGGCGACACCCTCGTGGCCGGCGAGCAGCGGATCGAAGCCGCCCGCTTCGATAAAGGGCTCACGGCGCCAGATGGAAATCCCTTCACAGGTGATCAGCGCAGGCAGGCGGCTTGGGCCCAGATCATAGTGGGAAGCGCCAAGGTCTGGCGAGGTTTGAGGCTTTACTCTTCCGCGCGCCGCAACGGCGCCGGTCTCCTCCATGCAGCTGATAAGAGCCTCGACACTGCCATCTTCCGAGATGCCATCATCATCGAGAAAGATGATCAACGGCGCTTTCGCTACTTGCGCACCGATGTTGCGTGCAGCTGAGCAGCCGGCGTTGAAGCCTATCTCGACGATGGTGCAGGAACGGAAGTAACGCCTGCCAAGTCTGGAGAGCGAGCTGTTGCCATTGTCAACAAGGATGACCTCGAAGCTATCGGGCGCAAGCTGTCTGGCAATGCTGCGAAGGCCATTCGCGACACCGGCATGGTCGCGATGGCTTACCACGATGATAGACGCGAGCGGATGGGTCGTCTGTTTTCCAAAATGCCGAATCCTGGCTTGCGCCAGCGTGTCCATCGTGAAATCGACAAGGATCCGTTGCGCTGATGCAAAACGGCTGCGGAGGAAGCGTGACTTGGCTTCGAAATAGCATTCGCGTGGTGGTCGCATCTCGCGCCTGATCAAGCCGCCGCGCGGAAATCCAAGGTTGATGAACAGATCAACGCCCCATTTGGACTCTATGAGATCAAGGCGCGGTTGCAGCGCCTTGATGTAGCTGGGTTCGCGCGGCGCTGCGTCGGCCGGGAAATATTCGAAGGTATACCCCCGATTTCGGAAGGCATCCGTTTCCTGGGCGTCCGTCAGGAATATCGGAATGAAGTTTCCCTGGCGAGCCTGCTGCTCTGCGACACGAGCGACTTCGGTTTCGAGCGCCGCACCCGAAAGGCCGAAGACGGCGAAGGCGATCACCTTGGCGCCCGCATCCTTGAGATGAAAGCACGCGCTGCCAGGCGAGGGCTCGATGGAGCGCGCCGGCATGGGCTTGTCAGGCCAGTATTGCGCGCTCTGTGCAGGCGCACGTTCGGCGGCTGCAACCCGAGCAGGAGGCTTTGGCAGCCGTGGCTTAAGGGTCACCACATCGCTGCGGGCCAAGAGCTTCTCCAGCATGTCGATGCGCTGGTTTTGAAGGGCGATCCTGTCAAGCTGCTCCTTGACAGCGGGGTCCCCTTCCCGCGGCTGCCACGGTGCGCGGGCAGGATCCGGCAACTTCGCGGATGCGGGCAATGCTGGCGGGTTGAAGACATTCATCGCGGTTGCCCTCGCTTTAAGACACAAGTTCGCCGATAGCCTGGCTCGCGGCTCTCGCGCCATTCTTTCTCGTCAGCTGATCGCAGTTGGCCTGCATCACCGACCTGAAGGCCGGCTGCATGAGAAGGTCGAGAATCTCGGGGAGTTCATCAAGCTCGTGCTCTCTGAGCTCGATAGCAGCGCCGATGTCTTGCGCGAAGCCTGAGCGCGCGGCTTGATCATCCATGCCAGGTGCCCGGTTTGGCACAAATATCGTTGGCAGACCGAAGCTGATGACCTCATGGAAAGAATTATAGCCCGCGGCCGAAATTGAGAAATCAAACGCTCGATAGTAAAGGCTTAACGGCGCTCCATTGAGGATCTTCACGCCAGGCCAAAGATTAAGCGGCACCGTCGTGTTGGCCCACTGGGCGATGGCGACCTGTAGATCAGGATGCCGGTGGCATCCGCTAACGACCTTGTCGAGCATGTTGAGGATGTTCCGGTTCTCGCCCGATCCGAGCTGGATGAGTGTGGCGGGCCGCTCTGGATCCAGGCCAATTGCTGCTGCCGCAGCCTCCCGGGAGAGAAGTTCGCGCGGATCAAGTAAAGTGATGGGGTCAACCTGGATGGCTTCGTTGCGGCGACTGACGGTGGCTCCGCGGTCTCGGGCAGCGGCCAGTTCTCCGGGTTCGATAATAAGATCATAATCGCCCGAGTGCTGCAGCGACGGATCGAAACCCTGAGCCCACATGCCTCGCCTGATCCACACGCCGCGACACCAATCGCGCGAAGCCAGCACCTGACCGAGCGCCGCCGGTGGATCACTGCCGTCGAAGACAACAGCGCGCGCGTCGTAGGCGTCGATCAGTTGCTCAAGCTCATATTGGAACCAGGGACTCCAATCGCTCAGGCGGATCCCCGCACTGGCAGCAGAAGGAATGTATTCTGCTCTGAAGCCCAAAGCCTCGATGAGACCCACCGTTTCGGAGAGGGTCACTATGACGGGTTCAAATCTGTTGCCGGCACGACGGGCGATGGCAAGAAGGCGAGCGACATGGCCTAATCCCACACCGCCTTTGGGCAAGAACAACACACGCGGTTTTTG
>VAZZ01000160.1 GCA_005884715.1 Alphaproteobacteria bacterium
CGGCGAGTTCTTCGGCGGCGCGATGGATCGCCATGATGTCGCGATCTCGCGACAGGCGATGGTCGCCATCCTTGATCAAGGTGAATTGCGCATCGGGCGAACGGATCGCTGCGAAGGTCTTGAGGCCGTGCTGCCACGGCACGTCGGGATCCTGGTCACCATGCAGGATGCGCAGAGGACATCGAAGATCGATGCCGCCACCAAGAATGAGATGCTTGGCACCATCCTCGATGAGCTTTCGCGTGATAGGATAGGGATCGCCATAGCGGCTGGGTCGCAACCACATGCCGTTGCGCTCGAGCGCCGCTCGTGCTTGCGGATTGGCGGCAATCTCGGCCGCCATAAGCTCGGTCATGTCGGCGGCAGGGGCAACCAGCACGAGCCCGGCGATCCTGCCGATCTTCATTCTGGCCACAAGCAACGCGAGGAAGCCGCCCATGCTCGAGCCGATGAGGATCATCGGCCGGTCATCCGCCAGGCCCAGAATCATGCAGGCCTCGGCAAGCCACGAAGTGAGAGTGCCATCTTCGAAACGGCCCTCTGAAGCGCCGTGTCCCGAATAATCGAAACGGATGAAGAGCCGGTCCGCTTCCCGTGCCAGATCCATCAGTCTTTCCGCCTTGGTGCCGGTCATGTCCGACTTGAAGCCGCCAAGCCACAGGAAGCCCGGTTTTTGCCGGTCCGCATTTGCCGGTACGTGTCGGTCGAACGCGATATGGATACCCGGACGGGCCTCCATCATTTCGAATTGTGGCATTCTTTTCTCTCTCCTTGACTTGGGGGCCCTCTTCACGGTCTATACGGGGTTCGCAACAGCGCTTAGGGGGCAACAGCCATTCCCCAGCGCCATTCAGGAGACGACGACCACTTGAGCATACCACCCCGCAGGCCAGTCAACAGCCGCTCGGCTCAGCCCCAGCCGAACAAAGAAGAGGGCCACAAAATCAACAGCCGCATCGAGGCGCGCGAAGTCCGCCTCATCGACGCCCTAGGCGAGAATCGCGGCGTCGTTCCCACCCGCCAGGCGATCATGATGGCCGAAGAGGCCGGTCTCGACCTCGTCGAGGTGTCGCCCGATGCGAAGCCGCCGGTCGCCAAGATCCTCGACTACGGCAAGTTCAAATATCAGGAACAGAAAAAGGCCAACGAAGCCCGCAAGAAACAGAAGGTCATCGAGATCAAGGAGATCAAGATGCGCCCGATGATCGATGATCACGATTACGACGTGAAGATGAAGGCGGTGAAGCGCTTCTTCGAGGAAGGCGACAAGGTCAAGGTCACGCTGCGCTTCCGCGGCCGCGAGATGGCGCATCAGGAGCTCGGCCGGCAATTGCTCGACCGGGTGAAGGGCGACACGATCGAAATCGCCAAGGTTGAATCCGAGCCGCGTTTCGAAGGCCGCCAGATCGTCATGGTGCTGGCGCCGAAATAGCCCGTCTGTTATTTGCAAGGGGAGACGTGGGCCGCTCCATCGTCAGATGGGGCGGTCATCATTTTTGGAGCACCCTCCCCGGATGACCGACGACCAGCATGCCCGGCAGCGTCAGCTCATCGGCGTCGCCTTCATGTGCGTGGGCGTGTTCGCCTTCACATTTCAGGATCTCATCATCAAGGGAATTTCGGGCGTCTATCCGGCGCATGAGATCGTCTTCATCCGCACCTTTCTCTCGCTGCCATTCACGCTGGTCATCGCTCATTTCGAGACTGGTCTCGGGCGCCTCAAGACGCCGCGTCTCGGCGCGCATTTATTGCGCGGCATTGTCCTCTTCGTCGCTTATACGACCTATTATCTCGGCATCGCGGCCTTGCCGCTTGCCATGGCGGTGGCGATTTCCTTCGCCGCGCCACTTTTCATCACTGCGCTTGCCGGACCGTTGCTGGACGAGAAGGTCGGCAAGATCCGCTGGTTCGCCGTGCTCCTTGGCTTCATGGGCGTCCTCATCGTCATGAAGGACGGTCTCGGCACGCTCGAATGGGCGGTGGTCCTGCCGGCGGTATCGGCCTTCTGCTACGCGCTCGCCCAACTGCATGGCAGGCATATCGGGGCCACCGAATCGGCATCGACAATGTCGGTCTATATCAATGTCATGTTCTTCCTGTTGTCGGGCCTTGCCGGCCTTATCATCGGCAATGGCGATTTTGCACAATGGAGCCATCCAAGTCTCACCTTCCTTCTCAGGGCCTGGACTTGGCCCCAGGGCAACGATCTCCTGCTCATGCTGGGCTGCGGGGTCGCCGCAACCATCGGCATCTATTGTCTGGGCCAGGGCTATCGCATGGCGGAAGCCAATCTCGCCGCCATCTTCGAATATACCGCACTGCCCTGGGCGATCCTTTGGGGCTTCCTGTTCTTCAGCCAGCTTCCCGGCTTGTCAACGCTTGCGGGCGTCGGCCTCGTCGTCTTCGCCGGCGTGGTGATCGCCTTTCGCGAAAGACCGCGACGGGCGCCTTTGCGCGGCAATGAGGCATGAGTTTTTAAAGACCCTGCCCCGGCCGTGCCCTGTGGTGAAGAGGGCGGTGGTGACCAGCGCATTGGCCCGGACGAAGATCATGTCCATGCCGGGAGGATGAAGAAGATCCACAAGGCTTGCGCGTAGGTCATGTCAGTATCCTTGGCTGGGAAATTCGCCGGCCTTGTTTTTCAATGCCATTTTGCTGGATATAGTGAGAGCCAACTGCCAAGGTTGTGTCAGTTGTGGCGGAGTGATCATGCGCAAGGCATCGAGGCTGTTTGAGACGCAGCCAGCTGCTTGACCCCAGCCGCGCCCTTCTGGCGGCCCCTCCTCGGAGCGCGAAGTGAGATTCAATCTAGAACTTCTCGACCCATGGCCGCACTTCGATCTCCCAGCTCCAGGCGCTTCTCGGCTGCATTATGATGTCGAGATAGGTCTCGGCGATCGCATTGGGATCGAGCATGCTGTCGGGTCGGTCGGGGGGCTCCTCCCGGCCGGGATTGCGGATGCCGCCATCGATCACGACATGGGCGACATGGATGCCCTGCGGGCTCAATTCGCGCGCCATGCTCTGCGCAAGGCCACGCAAAGCGAATTTGCCCATGGCGAAGGGTGCCGAGAGCGCATAGCCTTTGACGCTCGCGGTGGCACCAGTGAACAGGATGGCACCGTGGTGATGCTTCAGCATGCGCTTCGCCGCCTGCTGGCCCACCAGAAAGCCGCCAAAGGCCGAGACCTGGATGGCCTGGCTGACGGCAGCGGGATCAAGGTCGGTGATCGGCCCCCTGAGGCGGCCCGATGCATTGTAGATGACGACATCGGGTTCACCGATGGTTCTCTCGGCCTCGGTGAACAGGGTCTCGACCTGCTTGGGGTCTGAAGCATCGCAGGCGAAGGTCCTGGCCCGGGTTTCAGCCGCAAGGCTCGCCAGTTTCTGCGGGTTGCGGGCGGCAAGGCCGACCTTGAGGCCCTGCTGCGCCAGGAGCCTGGCGAGCGAGGCGCTGAGGCCTGAGCCTGCACCAATGATGAGGGCGGCGGTGAAACGGGGCTTGGACATGCGGGCCTCTTTGCGGATATGGGGTTTTGCGAATGTGGGCCGCGGCCCCGCCGGTAATCAAGATATGCCTTGGGGTCATATGCGGGATTTAGGCCGGATCACTTGCATTTTCCCGCGCTTTCCGCCATAACGCGGCCCGTTCAAGCCGCCTGGCCTGTAAAGGGCATGCCAGGGCGGTCTTTTATTGTGCACCGAAAGGACAGCGAAATGCCCAAAATGAAGACGAAATCGTCGGCCAAGAAGCGATTCAAGGTTACGGCGTCTGGCCGCATCAAGGCCGGCCAATCCGGCAAGCGCCACGGCATGATCAAGCGCAGCAACAAGCATATCCGCAACCAGCGGGGCACCACGCTCCTGGCCGAGGGCGACGAGCGCCTGGTCAAGATCCATATGCCCTATTCTCGCTAAGCCGCTGCAAGGAGAACATACATGTCCCGCGTCAAGCGTGGTGTGACGGCCAGAGCCGCCCACAAGAAAGTCATCAAGAGTGCTGCCGGTTACTTCAACCGCCGCAAGAACATCTTCCGCGTCGCCGTGCAGGCGGTCGAGAAGGCGCAGCAATATCAGTATCGCGACCGGCGCACCAAGAAGCGCAATTTCCGTGCTCTGTGGATCCAGCGCATCAACGCGGCGAGCCGCGAACTCGGCCTCACCTATGGCCGATTTATCAACGGGCTCGGCAAGGCCGGTATCGAGATCGACCGCAAGGTTCTGGCCGATCTCGCCGTGCGCGAGCCTCAGGCTTTTGCCGCTCTCGTCGAAAAGGCGAAAGCGGCTCTCTGAGCCTCGTCAGCATCCATCGGTTCAGGCCGGGCCTTGGTTGACGCTCGCAAAGCGTCATCGGCCCGGCCTTTTCGTTGAAAGCTTCGCAAAATGAGTCTGCAAACTCTAGAACAATCGCTGATCGACGGCATCTCGGCCGCGGCCGATGAGACCGAGCTCGAAAATTTGCGAGTCTCCGCGCTCGGCAAGAAGGGCGCCATTTCAGAGCGCATGAAAACGCTGGGCACGATGGAGCCGGAAGAGCGCAAGACCGCCGGTGCCGAGCTCAATGCGCTCAAGGAGAAGATTGCCGAAGCAATCTCGGCGCGCAAAGCGACACTTCAGGCCAAGGCGCTCGAAGACCGGCTGGTCACCGAGAAGATCGATGTGACGCTGCCGATAAGACCAGAAGCCCAGGGCACCATCCATCCGGTGAGCCAGGTGTGGGAAGAAGTGGTGCAGATCTGGGGCGATCTCGGCTTCGCGGTGGCTGAAGGCCCCCATATCGAGAATGATTTCTACAATTTCACCGCGCTCAACATCCCGCCCGAACATCCGGCGCGCCAGGAGCACGACACCTTCTATTTCCATCCCAAGCTCGATGGATCGCGCATGCTGTTGCGCACCCACACATCGCCGGTGCAGATCAGGACGATGCTCGAGCAGAAGCCGCCGATCCGCATCATAGCACCGGGGCGCACCTTCCGCTCCGATTCGGACCAGACGCATACCCCGATGTTCCATCAGATCGAGGGTCTCGTCATCGATCAGGAGACCCATCTCGGCCACCTAAAATGGGCGCTTGCCGAATTCTGCAAAGCGTTCTTCGAACTCGACGATGTGAAGATGCGCTTCCGCGCCTCGCATTTCCCGTTCACCGAGCCATCGATGGAAGTCGACATCAATTGCTCGTGGGAAGGCGGCCAGGTGAAGATCGGCCAGGGCACGTCCTGGCTCGAGATCCTCGGCAGCGGCATGGTGCATCCCGCCGTCATCAAGGCGGGCGGTCTCGACCCTGAGCGCTATCAGGGCTTCGCCTTCGGCATGGGCCTCGATCGCATCGCCATGCTGAAATACGGAATCCCGGATTTGCGCGCTTTCTTCGAGGCCGATCTGCGCTGGCTCAAGCATTATGGTTTCCGGGCCTTGCACGTACCGACCCTGGCCGGAGGGCTTAGCTGATGAAATTCACTCTCTCCTGGCTCAAGGCATATCTCGACACATCGGCCTCGCTCGATCAGATCGTCGAAGGACTGTTCGGCATCGGCCTCGAAGTCGAATCCGTCGAGGACAAGAGGAAGGCGCTCGCTCCCTTCACCGTCGCTTATGTGAAAGAGGCGCGCCAACATCCGAATGCCGATCGCCTGCGCGTCTGCGACGTCGTCACCCGTTCGGGCCTCGTCCAGGTCGTGTGCGGGGCACCCAACGCCAAGACCGGCATGAAAGGCATCTTCGCGCCGCCCGGCGCTTATATTCCCGGCACTGGGATCACGCTCGAAAAGGGCGTCATCCGGGGCGTCGAATCGAACGGCATGCTGGTTTCCGAGCGCGAGCTTCAGATCTCCAACGAGCATGAGGGCATCATCGAGCTCGACACCAAGGTTCCGATCGGCACGACGGCGGCGCAGGCCCTCGGCCTCGATGATCCGATGATCTATATCAAGGTCACGCCGAACCGGCCTGATGCGCTCGGCATCTACGGCATCGCACGCGATCTCGCCGCCAAGGGACTTGGCACCTTGAAGCCCCTCCCTGCGCCCACCATCGCGGGCAGCTTCCGCTCGCCGATCGGCGTGTCGCTGATCTTCGAGGGCGGCGATGAGACGCCCTGCCCTTTGTTCGTCGGGCGCTATCTGCGCGGCGTCAAGAACGGTCCCTCGCCGCAATGGCTGCAGAACCGGCTCAAGGCGATCGGGCTCAGGCCCATTTCGGCGCTGGTCGACATCACCAATTACATCACCTACTCCTATGGCCGCCCCCTGCATGTCTTCGATGCCGACAAGATCAAGGGCTCGATCCATGCGCGCCTCGCCAGGCGCGGCGAATATCTGCGAGCGCTCGACGGCAAGACCTATTGGCTCGATCCCTCGATGACCGTCATTGCCGATGAGCGCCGGCCCGAATCGCTCGGCGGCATCATCGGCGGCGAGGAATCCGGCTGCTCGGAGAAGACCGTCAATGTCTTCCTCGAATCCGCCTATTTCGATGCGCTGCGCACGGCCGCGACCGGGCGCAAGCTCGCTATCCAGTCCGATGCGCGCTACCGCTTCGAACGGGGTCTCGATCCGGCTTTCACCCAGACCGGCGCCGAGCTCGGCACCCAGATGATCCTCGAACTCTGCGGCGGCGAGGCTTCCGAACTCGTCATCGCCGGGCGCGTGCCCGATACATCCAGGAGCTATCTGCTGCGGCGGGGGCGCGTGGCGGCCCTCGGCGGCGTCGAGGTCTCGCAGGCCCGGCAGACGGAAATCTTGACCGCATTGGGCTTTGGCGTGACCGAGAAGCCGGATGGACTTATGTGTGCGGTCCCGTCCTGGCGGCCGGATGTCCACGGCGAAGCCGATCTGGTGGAAGAAGTCTGCCGCATCTATGGGCTCGACAATGTACCCTTCGCCGAAATGCCGCGGCTTTCGGCCATCGCCAAGCCGGTCTTGAACCCGCTGCAGCGGCGCATGATCCAGGCGAGACGCACGCTCGCCGCCCGTGGCTTGAATGAAGCGGTAACCTGGTCGTTCCTGCCGGAGGCGCATGCGAAGATTTTCGGCGGCGGCTTGCGCAACCGCGAACTGATGCTCGCCAATCCGATCTCATCCGAACTCTCCGATATGCGGCCCTCGCTTTTACCCAATCTCATTGCCGCCACCGGCCGCAACATGGCGCGGGGCTTCCAGGATGTAGCGCTGTTCGAAGTGGGCCAGGCCTATAGCGGCGACAAACCCGAGGACGAGACGCTCAGGGCCGCAGGCATCCGCTGCGGCGACGCCGTGGCGCGCAACTGGCAAGGCGGCCAGCGTCAAGTCGATGTCTTCACCGCCAAGGCCGATGCCCTGGCGGTGCTCGATGCGGCAGGTACTCCCATCGCAACCGTCCAGGTCGTGGCGGAAGCGCCCTCCTGGTATCATCCGGGCCGTTCCGGCACGATCCAGATGGGGCCGCAGAACAAGCTCGCCACTTTCGGTGAAATCCATCCTCGCATCCTCGCTGAGATGGATGTGAAGGGGCCGCTGGTCGCCTTCGAGGTCATCCTCAGCGCCATCCCCGCGGCCAAGGACAAGGGCAGCACTCGTCCCGCGCTCAACGCCTCCGACCTTATGGCGGTGAAGCGCGATTTTGCGTTCGTCGTCGATGATGGCATCGAGGCCGAGAAAATCGTCAAGGCGGCCAAGGGTGTCGACAGAGAGCTCATCTCAGAGGTAATGGTCTTCGATCGCTTCGCCGGCGGCTCGCTCGATGCCGGCAAGGCATCGCTCGCGATAGAAGTCACCATCCAGCCGCGCGAAAAGACCCTCACCGAAGAAGAGATCGAGGAACTGTCGAAGAAGATCGTGGCGCAGGTCCACAAGGCGACCGGCGGAGTGTTGAGGAGTTAGAATCCCCTCTCCCTTCGGGAGAGGGCTAGGATATCCCGAGAGAATCTATCCCCTCATCCTCCCGCGCTTTCGCGCGGGCCCCTCCTTCTCCCCCTGGGAGAAGGGTATTACAGCAAGTGCCGTGACCCCCTCCTCTCCAGCAGGAGCACGCATCGCGTCCATGAACTCGAACTCGTTCGGAATATCGAGGCAGATCACGCGCGCTCTTCAGCGCGGAACGGAAGCGTTGCCGGAGTTTGGTTCGATGGGTCTGTTCCATCACGAAGATGATGTCCGCCCATTCGATCAGTTCGCGGTCGAGCTGGCCGCACACGAGAAGACACGCTTCATCTAAGCGCTCCCTATGAATATCCCGGTTAGAAAGACGAAAAAGCCACCGACCGCCACCTGGAAGGCGGCGCGCAGGAATGGTGTGTCCATGTATTTCCAGCGGATCCAGGAAATTGCCCATAATTCGAAGAACACAACAGGCAGCGCATGACCGAGGCCGCCCAAGGCCGCCATCAGGCCGGAAGCGAGGCCGCGGATCAGCGGACGTCCGCGGCCGCTGAGCTTGCCGTCATCCGATAGGCCTTCCGCAAGCCCCATCGAGATGCCGGCGCCCAGAGAGGCGGCAAGACCGACCAGGAAAGTCTGCCAGGTGTCATGCGTCGCGAAGGCCGCGGCGAAGAGCGGCGCGAGAGTGGAGACCGATCCGTCCATCAAGCCCACGAGGCCCGGCTGGATCACTTGCAGGAGGAACAGCTTCTGCTTGGCGTCCGCCTCCTCGAGCTTCGCATCAGGTGTCAGATGCTTTAATCCCAGACGATCAGCAAGCGAGGAGTGCTCCTTCTCGGCTTCGGCAAGCTCGCGCAGCAATTTCTGGATGGTGGGATCGCTCGCCTGCTCCGCCGCTTTGGTATAGAAGCGCATATTCTCGAGTTCGAGCACCTCGGCGCGCTGGCGCATGGCTTCGAGCGTCATCTGCTGGATGAGCCAGACCGGCGTATGGCGCACGAAGCCCCTGATGTCGTTGCGCCTGATCAGCGGGATGAAATCGCCGAACTTCTTCTGATAGGCATCGGTCAGGCTGCGGCGATGGGTCTGCTCCTCCTCGGCCATTTCGATGAAGACCTTCGCCGAGGCCGGGAACTTTTCCATGAGCTGATGGGCGAAGGTGAGATAAGTGCGCGAATCGTCCTCCTCGCTCGAAATGGCCAGGGCCAGGATTTCCTGTTCGGTGAGATCGGCAAAGGCTTTCATAGCCCACTTAGCTAGAATAGTTCTAAACTATAATCCAGCCCCGAATTTTACGAAGTTTCCAATGCTTGACGGGGGACGGTGCCCCTGCCATCAAGCCCCCTCAAAATGCAATCGAGATTGAATTGACCGACCTCAACCACATCCGCAATTTCTCCATCATCGCCCATATCGACCACGGCAAATCCACCCTGGCCGACCGGCTGATCCAGCTCTGCGGTGCCGTTCCCGAGCGTGAAATGGTCGATCAGATCCTCGATTCGATGGATCTCGAGCGCGAACGGGGTATCACCATCAAGGCCAATACCGTGCGCCTCGATTACACGGCGAAATCGGGCGAGAAATATGTGCTGAACCTCATCGACACGCCAGGCCATGTCGATTTCGCCTATGAGGTCTCCCGCTCGCTTGCCGCTTGCGAAGGCTCGCTCCTTGTCGTCGATGCGAGCCAGGGCGTCGAAGCCCAGACGCTCGCCAATGTGTACCAGGCGATCAACAACAATCACGAGATCAGCCCGGTCCTCAACAAGATTGACCTGCCGGCGGCTGAGCCCCAACGCATCCGCCAGCAGATCGAGGATGTGATCGGCATTGATGCCTCCGATGCGGTCGAGATCTCGGCCAAGACCGGCCTCGGGGTACCCGATGTCCTGGAAGCCATCGTCCATCACCTGCCGGCACCCAAAGGCGACCGACAGGCCCCGCTCAAGGCGCTCCTCATCGACAGCTGGTATGATCCCTATCTGGGCGTCGTCGTTCTCCTGCGGGTCGTCGATGGCGAGATCCGCAAGGGCCAGAAGGTCAAGCTCATGTCGACGGGGGCGTCCTATCAAGTCGAACGCCTCGGCATATCAAGGCCAAAACGTGAGATGATCGACAAGCTCGGCCCCGGAGAGATCGGCTTTTTCACCGCCGCCATCAAGCAAGTGGCCGATACCCGCGTCGGCGACACGGTCACGGATGACAAGAACCCCGCTGCGACCGCCTTGCCCGGTTTCAAGCCGGCACAGCCCGTCGTCTTCGCCGGTTTCTTCCCGGTCGATGCGGCGCGCTTCGAAGACTTGCGCGATGCGATGGGCAAGCTTCGACTCAATGATGCAAGCTTCTCCTATGAGATGGAAACCTCAGCCGCACTCGGTTTCGGCTTCCGCTGCGGCTTCCTGGGCCTCCTCCATCTCGAGATCATCCGCGAGCGCATCGAGCGCGAATTCAATGTCGATGTCATCACCACCGCACCATCGGTCATTTACAAGGTCAATCGCAATGATGGCAGCCAGATCGAATTGCACAATCCGGTCGACCTGCCGGAGCCCAATCATATCACCTCGATCGAGGAGCCGTGGATCGAGGCGACCATCCTGGTGCCGGATGAATATCTGGGCTCGATCCTGAAATTGTGCGAAGACCGGCGCGGCCGCCAGAAGCAGCTCACCTATGCCGGCACGCGCGCCATGCTCATCTATGACCTGCCGCTCAATGAAGTTGTGTTCGACTTCTATGACCGGCTCAAATCGGTGAGCCGCGGCTATGCCAGCTTCGACTACAAGATGATCGGCTATGAAGAGGGCGATCTCGTCCGCATGGGCATCCTGGTCAATGGCGAACCCGTCGATGCGCTATCGATGATCGTGCATCGGGGCCGCGCCGAGCAGCGCGGCCGCGTGATGTGCGAGAAGCTGAAGGAGCTTATCCCGCGCCACATGTTCCAGATCCCGATCCAGGCGGCGATCGGCGGCAAGATCGTCGCGCGTGAGACGCTGTCAGCGCTTCGCAAGGACGTCACCGCCAAATGTTATGGCGGCGACATCACGCGCAAGCGCAAGCTTCTCGACAAGCAGAAGGAAGGCAAGAAAAAGATGCGCCAGTTCGGCAAAGTCGAGATCCCGCAGGAGGCCTTCATTGCCGCGCTCAAGATGGATGAGAATTAAGACGCTGAAGCAGCCCGCTAAAGACGTCGCCAGCCTGCGGGATTGGCAGTGGCTCGAAAGGATCATCGGTCCTGTCGACGAAGACTTTGTTCAAGCCGCAACCGAGCAGCCGGCCCCAAATTCGGACGAATCTGGTGCGACGAGGTCACATTAAGTGATATAAGGCGGTACGGAACCCACGATGGTACGTCCGGCTCTCATATTCATGACCGGCATCGCTTTCGCGCTTGGCGCGGGGGCGGCGTTCGCGCGCCCACCGCTCGATGAGCTCGACAGCGGCATGTCGCTCTATCAGCGCATCGGCAAAGCGGAGGCCCTGCGCAACAGAATTCCTTTCGCGATCGTCGATACGGTGATGCGGGTCGAGAGCGGCTATGACCCCGGCGCCAGAGGCGATGTCGGCGAAGTGGGCCTCATGCAGATCCTGCCCTCGACTGCGGATATGATGGGATTCAGGGGCCCACTCTCGGCCCTGGCTGAGCCCGCAACCAATATCGCCTATGGCACGCAATATCTGGCCGAAGCCTGGCGTCTCGCCAACCAGGATATCTGCACGACAGTGATGAAATACCGGGCCGGTCATGGCGAGACGCGCTTCTCGGTCAAGTCGGTCGACTATTGCAAGCGCGTACGCGACTATCTGGTGAGCGTCGGTTTCCAGGTCACGGGGGACATACCCAACCCGACTTTCGGCTTCAATGAAGGCGGAGGCGGAGGCGGACCGATCCGCATCAAGGGGCGCATCAGGGTCAGGTTCGGCGGAGGGAAATGCTTTACCCGTGTCGTCCAGCCTGGGCGCAATTTCGGCGGCTGTGTGTCACGCGCCGTTCTGAAGGAGAAGGGCTTGCTGAAGTAGGTCATTTGCGCGCGAGGCCGAGGCTCAGCACGGCAATGAGCACACAACCGATGCCGAACAGCTGATAGGGGCTGACCGTCTCACCGAGGACCGCAAAGGCCAGCAAAACCGCCGAGACCGGCGCCATAGCGGTGAACAGGGCCGCCTCCGCACCCGAAACCCGCGCCAGCCCGCCATACCAGAGGAGATAGCCGCCGACGGTTGGGACAAGCGCGTAATAGACCACCGCCCCGATGGAGGCCGCCGTGATGCCTGCCATCCAGGGCATTTCGAAAGAGGCTGGCACCAGGGCCACGGCGAGACCAATGCCGGTCATCAGCGTCGACTGGGTCAAAGGTGCGATCGGCATGCGCAGCCGCTTGCTGAGCAGAATGAACAGGCCTTCGCACAGAACAGCGGCGAAGATCAGCATATTGCCGAGCAAGGACCCGGTGCCTGTTTGCTGCGGCTGAAAGGCGATCGCAAAGACGCCGATCGCGGCAAGAGCGATGGCGACAAGCACGGACGGCCGCGGCCGCTCGCCGAGAATGGTGATGGCGATGGTCGCCGAGACAACCGGCAAGGTGCCGATGATGACGCCGGCATTGGCCGCCGATGTGAGGCGCAAGCCGGAGATCAGAAGTGTCGTGTAGCCCACACTTCCGGCCGTCGACTGGAGGATCAGCAGCAGCCAATCGCGCAGCCCGGGGCGCGGCCAGGGTGCATCACTCATCCGCATGAGCGCGAAGAAGAACGGAAGGGCGATGGCGAAGCGCAGCGCCGCCGCGGTGAAAGGCGCCAATCCGCCACCGATGATTTTGCTGGCAATCACCGTGCTGCCGACGAGAACCATGGCGAAAGTCAGATAGGCAAAGCCCTGAAGCTTCTGTGACATCGCCGCAGAACAGCCAATCGGCATGGTGACGTCTTGAACGGAATTGCGGGCTCGTAAATCTAGCCTATGGCATCGGCATAGTGGCCCGGCGACACGCCATATTTCCTGACGAAGACGCGCGTCATGTGGCTCTGATCGGCGAAGCCGCTGGCGAAAGCTGCATGGGCGAGCGGCATATGCCGGGCGATCAGCCGGCGCGCCAGATCGATGCGGCGCTGGACCAGATAGGCGTGCGGGGTGAAACCGGTGGCCCGCACGAAGCCGCGCAGAAGCTGGAACTTGCCCAGGCCACTCGCCTCAGCCAGATCGGCAAGCGTCACGGAACGCTGAGGATCATTATCGATCATGCCTCGCGCGACAGCTATGCCATCGGGGATAGCCTGTTCTGTAGCATTTTCTCTTGGGCGCACGGCTGACATAAGGATGAACAGCATCTCTTCGCGCCGGAGCGCCGTCCCACCCTTCGTCATGGCGGAATAAAGCGCGCTGAACCGGTCGGCGATCCTGCCATCGCTGATGACGGGATGCGCGAACTCGAAGTCCTTCGTCCTGCCTTCGCTCATGTCCTCGACCGCCTCGGCGATCACCCAGGGGTCAAAGTAAAGGATCCGCCACGCGCGGCCCATATCACCGATCGGCGCGCCGTCATGGACTTCACCTGGATTGACGGTGATCGCATCGCCCGGCCCCGCTTCCACCATGCCGCGCCCGCTCAGCGATTTCTGGGCGCCCTGATGGATGACGCCGATTCCGAACTGATCATGCGTGTGACGCGGAAAGACGTGGCGCGTTTCGGCGGCGACCGCCGCGACACCCGCCATGCTGCAGCGAAGCATCTTGAACTGGCGGGTCGCCATCAATCGGGTTTCCGCCGCAACACCGCCTGCAGCACGTCGCGCACGCCGATGGCGCCGACAAAGCGCTCGCTTTCATCGAAGAGCGCCACGGGCGCGGTGTCGGCACGGTGCATCGCGAGCATGACCGTGCGCAGGGACGTGCCCGGTGTTGCCCAGAAAACCGGCCGCTCCCCTGCCGCAACCGGCTTTTCGGCCTCGGAGCAGGCGACCCAGGTCGCTTTCAGCTTGTCGCGCTCGGCCGCCACCACCTTGCGGTCGGGGCCGATCTTGAAGCGGGTGGTCCGCCTGCGGTCGAGCCACATCCAGTCCTCGCCCGCTTCTTCGAGATCGCGCGCATCGCGCATCACATTGTAGGCGGTGAGCACACTCAAAGGATTCACATTGGCGATGAATTCGCGCACATAGTCATTGGCGGGCCTGAGCACGATGTCCTCGGGCCGGCCGGTCTGCACGATATGGCCGCCTTCCATAATTGAGATGTAATTGCCGAGCTTGAGCGCTTCCTCCAGATCGTGGCTCACGAAGATGATCGTCTTCTTCAGCGTCTTCTGCAGCGACAGCAATTCGTCCTGCAACTTAGTGCGGATCAAGGGATCGAGCGCCGAGAAAGGCTCGTCCATCAGCAGGATCGGCGCTTCGGTGGCGAAAGCCCGCGCCAGGCCGACACGCTGCTGCATGCCGCCAGACAATTCATGCCCGTATTTCTTCGACCATTGATCGAGACCGACGAGCTTGAGCTGCTTGTTGACGCGGGTCTCGCGCTCGCCATCCGCCATGCCGGCAAGCTCGAGGCCGAGGCCTACATTCTCGGCCACCGTGCGCCACGGCAGAAGCGCGAATTGCTGGAACACCATGGCCACCGAATGCTGGCGCACTTGGCGGAGCATTTCGGTATCGCAGGTGACGACATCGACCATCTTGCCATTGTGTTTCACCAGAATGTTGCCGCGCACCACCTTGTTGAGGCCGTTGACGGCGCGCAGCAGGGTCGACTTGCCGGAGCCCGAAAGCCCCATGAGCACGCTGATCTCGCCTTCCTTGATGGCGAGACTGGCGCCGGCGCAACCCAGTACCGCGCCCGTCTTTGCCAGGATTTCCGAGCGCGAAGCACCCTGGTCGAGCATCTCTTGAACTGGACGGTGTCGCTCATGCTTTCGTTCCATGGGAAACGCGGCAAATGCGGTCAAGCACGATGGCGAGGACGACGATGGCGAGCCCCGCCTCGATGCCGAGCGGTATCTGCATGGAGTTGAGGGCGCGGACGACCGGGGAGCCCAGACCGTTGGCGCCAATCAAGGCCGCGATCACCACCATGGAGAGCGACAGCATGATGCACTGGGTAAGCCCCGCCATGATGGTCGGCAGGGCCGAGGGCAACTCTACTTTCCAAAGTAGCTGGCGCTTGGTGGCGCCGAAGGCTTCGCCCGCTTCGAGGAGGGGTTTCGGCACCGAGGTGATGCCAAGATAGGTCAGGCGAATGGGTGCCGGTGCGGCAAAAATAATGGTGACGATCACGCCAGGGGCGACCCCCAGGCCGAACAGGACCAGTATGGGTATCAAATAAACGAAGGTCGGTATGGTCTG
>VAZZ01000161.1 GCA_005884715.1 Alphaproteobacteria bacterium
ACAGTGATGCGCCAGGGCGCCAAGGATCCGCTCGAATTCAAGCTGGTGCGCGATGTCATCAGGGTGAAGTCGGTGAAGTCCGAGATCGAAGGGCCGCAGAAGGACGTCGGCTATATCCGCATCTCCTCTTTCACCGAGCAGACGCAGGAAGGCCTCGAAGCGGCGATCAACCAGATCAAGAAGGACACCGGTGACAAGCTGAAAGGCTATATCATCGATATGCGCAACAATCCGGGCGGCCTGCTCGATCAGGCGATCTCGGTGTCTGATACCTTCCTCGATCGCGGCGAGGTCGTCTCGACGCGCGGCCGCAATGCTGATGAAACCCAGCGCTTCAATGCCCAGAAAGGTGATCTCGTCGATGGCAAGCCCATCGTCGTGCTGATCAATGGCGGCTCGGCCTCGGCGTCCGAAATCGTCGCCGGCGCGCTGCAGGATCACAAGCGCGCCACCCTCATCGGCACGCGCTCCTTCGGGAAGGGTTCGGTGCAGACCATTATCCCGCTCGGCAGCCAGGGCGCGCTGAGATTGACCACGGCGCGCTACTACACCCCGGCCGGGCGTTCCATTCAGGCCAAGGGCATCGATCCCGACACGATCATCGAGCAGGACCTGCCGCCGGAACTCCTGGGCAAGGATACCTCGACCAAGGGCGAAGCCAGCCTCAGGGGCCATCTGACCAATGAAGGCGGCGGCGATGAGGGCGGCGGATCTTCCGCCTATGTCCCCGACGACAAGACGAAGGATCTGCAACTCAAGGCCGCGATCGACGTCCTGCACGGTGTCAAGGTCGCGAGCAATGCCAAGCCCAAGGAAGCCAATAAGCCGCCAGAGAATGCCGGATCGGACAGCGAGACCAACGCTAACTGATTCTTCTTAAGCTTGCGGAATTTTGGCGCGCGATCGGTTCCCGGTCGCGCGCCGAATTTTTTTGCGGGTAGGGCAGTTGTGGCTGTCTCGCAATTGGTCGGTGCCTATCCCAGCGGCCACGTCCGCCCAAACCCTCTCTCAAGCTAGAATCCCGTTCTAATTCAAGGGGTAAACCGTGTATTAACTGTTCCGAGCGCAGCATTGCCTGAGGGAGACGATTCGGTAATGCGGCGAGACGAACTGCGGCAACCTTTGCGCAAGCGCGGGGCTTTCGAGAAGCTCTGGGCCAAGCGGCCGTCTGCCCTGCTGGCGGCATCGCTCGCAGCAGCGCTGCTCCTGGGCCTCAGCACACTGTGGCTGCTCCGCACGCCCTATCCCTATGCCGGTGAACCGGTCGTGATGGTGAAGATCCCGCCTGTCGAGGTGCTCCAGACGGCCTCGACCGATCCGGCACCGGAAGTCGCGGCGGAACCCGCCGAGAAGCCGGATGACGGCGAGCGGCAGAAGGTCCAGATACTCGAAGCAGCGCCGCAGGAAACCGTCGAGACGGAAGCGGCAATCATCGTATCGCCACGCCGGACACTGAAACCTGCCCCCGTGGCCGAGGTCAGCGAGGCCGGCCCCTATGGCGTCCTGCCCCGCATCGGTTCCGGCAACAGGAAGCCGCAGAATGTCTATGCGCGCCCGGTATCGGCCGGCATCATCCATTCCGACATGCCGAAAGTCGCGATCCTCTTGGGCGGTATGGGCCTCAATGCCGAACTGACCAAGAAGGCCACCAGCACGCTGCCCGGCGAAGTGACGTTTGCTTTCGCCCCTTATGGCGAGGACCTGCAGGTGCAAGTGAACAGGGCCCGCGCCCAGGGCCATGAGATCATGCTGCAGTTGCCGCTCGAGCCTTTCGGCTATCCGGCCGCCAATCCCGGGCCAAAGACCCTGATGGCTTCCGCCGACGCCAAGACCAATCTCGACGCGCTCGCCTGGCATATGGGCCGCTTCGCCGGCTATACCGGCATCATCAATTACATGGGCGCCCTGCGCCCGGTGCTCGCCGAAATGAAGAAGCGCGGTCTCGTCTTCCTCGATGATGGCGTGGCGAACCGGAGCATGTCGGCCCATATCGGCGAACTCCTCGGCTTGCCGGTCAAGAGTGGTGCAAAAGTGATCGACGCCGATCCCGCCCAGCAAAGCATTGAACAGGCGCTCGACGAGCTTGAGGCCGAGGCCAAGGCGAATGGCTTCGCCATTGGCACCGGAACCGGCCTCGATGTGACGATCGATGCCGTCGATGAATGGTCGCGTTCGCTCGCCGAAAAGGGCATATTGCTGGTTCCCGTCAGCGCTGCCTATCGTGGAAGAGCCGGTTAGTGAGCAAGAAGAAGTCTGACCTTGCCTATCGTCCCTGTGTGGGCGTCATGCTGATCAATCCCAGGGGACTGGTCTGGATCGGCCGGCGCGCCGACAAGCCCAATGATGAAGGCGGCGGACAATGGTGGCAGATGCCGCAGGGCGGCATCGACAAGGGCGAGTTTCCCGAAGCAGCGGCGCGGCGCGAATTGGCGGAGGAGACCGCCGTCACCTCGGCGGAAGTGATCGCCGAAGCCCCCGACTGGTACAATTACGATCTCCCCCCTCATCTGATCGGCAAATCCTGGGGCGGCAAATATCGCGGCCAGACGCAGAGATGGTTCGCCCTGCGTTTCACAGGAGACGACAGCGAAGTGAATCTGAAGCCGCCAGGCCACAAACAGGAATTCGACCAGTGGCGCTGGACGAAGATGAACGAGGTCCTCGACCTCATTGTACCCTTCAAGCGCGAGGTCTACGAAAAGGTAATTGCCGCATTCCGCCATCTCGGAGCTTGATGGTGAGCCGCGCCCAGAACGTCTGGACCGTCTTGACGCTCGCGGCGACGGCTATCGCTTTTATGTTGCTTCTGTTTCCGCCGTTTTCTTTCTGGATCAGCTTCGCCATCGCCGCCATCGCTTTCTTCATTGTTTCGGGCATTGGCTACCGCTATTTCCTGAACCATGCGGCGCCGAAGGAGATCCGCGAAGATCTTGAGGCCCGCAAGAACAGCCCCGGTTAGCCTCCAATATGTTCAAACATATCATCTTCGATTGCGACGGCGTGCTGGTCGACAGCGAGCCTCTGTCGATGGAGGTCGATCGCGACATCCTGGCCGAGAACGGCATCGCCATGACGCTCGAGGAAGTAGGCTCGCAATTCATTGGCCTGACTTTCGAAGCCTTCGTCGAGAAGATCGAAAGCGACTATCGCATCAAGCTGCCCAGGAATGTGACCGAGGACAAGAACCGCCGCCTGCTGGCGCTCTATGAGCGCAAGCTCAAGGCCGCGCCCGATATCCATGATATACTGGCCCTGATGGCGCTGCCGATGAGTGTGGCCTCCAACAGCCCGCGCCATCGCGTCGAAGCGGCCTTCCGCATCGCTGGGCTTTCGAAATTCTTCGGCGACCGCATCACCACCTTTGAGGATGTGGCGCGGGGTAAGCCCGCACCCGACGTCTATCTCGAAGCCGCCAAGCGCGCGCGGGTCACGACCGGATCCTGCCTCGTCATCGAGGACAGCAAGGCTGGCGTCGCCTCCGCGGTTGCTGCCGGATGCCATGTGATAGGCTTTACCGGCCTCGCCCATGATGGCGCGGCACTGGGCAGATCGCTGTCCCGGCTGGGCGCCAGAAAGGTGGTTAACCGGCATGCCGATCTGCCTGCGGCAATTGCTGCCGCTTTAAGGCTTTGACTTTCCGGGACATTGCGCCCATATAGCCCGTGCTCGCTGCATAACAACGGATGCGTGAAGTGGCGCTTAAGCGCCCCGTCCGGCTCTTGCGAGCATCTCCAAACATTCCTGTCACGCGGAAGGTTTCAGCGCCGCGCCCAGGGTCTGCGCTTCATTGCGCATGCCCGTTTCGGACAGGACGGTGCTGCTCATCCGTTCCGAATTTGAAAGCTGTATTTTGACTCATTTCAAAGACCTTGGCCTCGACCCGGCGCTCCTCAAAGCACTGGACCAGCGAGGCTATCAGACACCCACGCCGATCCAGACAGCGGCCATTCCCGAACTCCTGAAGGGCAGTGACCTGCTCGGCATCGCCCAGACTGGCACCGGCAAGACCGCTGCTTTCGCGCTGCCGATCCTCGATCGTCTGTCGAAGCTGAAGGGCCGTCCCGATCGCGGCACCTGCCGCGCCCTCATTCTGTCGCCGACCCGCGAACTGGCCGCCCAGATCGGTGAGAGCTTCCGCACTTACGGCAAGTTTCTGCGCGTGTCGCAGGCGACCGTCTTTGGCGGCGTTTCCATCAGCAGCCAGATCCGCGCCGTAGGCCAAGGCGTCGATATCGTGGTTGCGACGCCAGGCCGGCTTGTCGATCTCATCGACCGCCGCGTGCTGAGCCTTGCGAAAGTCGAGGTTCTCGTTCTCGACGAAGTCGACCAGATGCTCGATCTGGGCTTCATCCATGCCATCCGCAAGATCACCGGCCTGCTTCCGGCCAAGCGCCAGAATCTGTTCTTTTCGGCGACCATGCCGAAGGAGATCGCCGGCCTTGCCGCAGCTCTTCTGAGGGATCCGGTGTGCGTCGAGATCACGCCAAGGGCGACAACCGTCGAGCGCGTCAATCAGAGCATCATCCATGTCGAAACCCGCAACAAACTTGCGCTGCTGCTCAATCTGCTTGAGCAGAACGCCATGCCGCGCACGCTGGTGTTCACTCGCACGAAGCATGGCGCCGACAAGGTGGTGAAAGGCCTGATCCAGAAGCGCATCGAGACGGCGGCGATCCACGGCAACAAATCGCAGAGCCAGCGCGAACGCGCCCTTGCCAGCTTCAAGAGCAGCAGGCTGCGCGTGCTGGTGGCGACCGACATCGCGGCGCGCGGCATCGACATCGACGGCGTATCGCATGTCGTCAATTACGATCTGCCCTTCGTGCCCGATTCCTATGTCCATCGCATCGGCCGCACTGCGCGCGCCGGCGCCTCGGGTGAGGCGGTGGCTTTCTGCGATCACGAAGAGCGTCCGCTGCTGCGCGATATCGAGCGCACCATCCGCCAGAAAATCCCTGTGACACAGCATGCCATGAGCATCGCGACGCCGGATCCGGGCGAGCGCTCGGGCGCTGCCCAGGGCCATCACCGTCCGCACCAGAACCAGCCGTCATGGCGCAAGAAACCCGGCCAGAAGCCGCAAGGCGGCGCCCGTGGCAAGTGGCGCCCGAAGCAGCAGCAGCGCCAGGGCGGCGGTCAGCCCCGCTAAACCAGAAACCAATAAAGGTCCGCAAAGCGGGCCTTTATCATCTCAGCTTACAGCTCAAATCAAAGAGCGCTTTGCAGCGCCAGGAGATGGTCCAGATTCTCCTGCGCGCGGCGCCGGGTTTCATCATCCTGCGCGTCCGACACATCTTCCTGCGCATCCCTGACTTCCTGCGCCAGCCGCGCGGCATCGAGCTCGGCGATCGGCACCGCGACTTCGGCGAGAAGCGTGAGGCCTTGCGGATTCACTTCGGCGAACCCGCCGCGCACAAAGATACGCTCCTTTGCACCACCTTCCTTGGTGATGGTGACGACGCCCGGACGCAAGGTCGAGAGCACCGGCGCATGCCCCGGCAGGATACCCATGTCGCCGTCGGTGCCCGGAATATCGACTTCCGCGACTTCGCCCGAGAAGAGCAGCCGTTCCGGCGAGACGAGTTCGAAATGGAGCGCCATGATGATCAGGCCGCCTCGGCCAGGCGCTTGCCCTTTTCGACCGCCTCTTCGATCGTGCCCACCATGTAGAAGGCGGGTTCGGGCAGATAGTCGTATTTACCTTCGCACAGTCCCTGGAAGCCCTTGATCGTGTCTTCGAGCTTGACCTGGACTCCGGGCGAACCGGTAAACACGGCGGCGACGTCGAAAGGCTGCGACAGGAAGCGCTCGATCTTGCGGGCGCGGGCGACGGTCAGCTTGTCCTCTTCCGAGAGCTCGTCCATGCCGAGAATGGCGATGATGTCCTGCAGCGCCTTGTAGCGCTGGAGGATCACCTGCACGCGGCGCGCCGTCTGATAGTGCTCTTCACCGATGACGCGCGGATCGAGCATGCGCGATGTCGAATCGAGTGGATCGACCGCTGGATAGATGCCCTTTTCGGCAATGGCGCGCGACAGCACCGTCGTCGCGTCGAGATGGGCGAAGGAGGTGGCGGGCGCCGGATCGGTCAAATCGTCGGCTGGCACGTAGATGGCCTGCACCGAGGTGATCGAGCCCTTGGTCGTGGTGGTGATGCGCTCCTGAAGAGCACCCATGTCGGTGGCGAGTGTGGGCTGATAGCCCACCGCCGAGGGAATGCGGCCCAAGAGTGCGGACACTTCCGAGCCGGCCTGCGTGAAGCGAAAGATGTTGTCGACGAAGAACAGCACGTCCTGGCCCTGGTCGCGGAAGTGCTCGTCGACGGTGAGGCCGGTGAGACCGACGCGGGCGCGCGCGCCCGGCGGCTCGTTCATCTGGCCATACACCAGCGCACACTTTGAGCCCTCGACCGAGCCCTTGCGCGGGTCCTTGTGAGCACCGTCTTGCCCACACCGGCGCCGCCGAACAGGCCGATCTTGCCGCCCTTGGCGTAAGGCGCCAGCAGGTCGACGACCTTGATGCCGGTGGCGAGGATCTGCGCTTCGGTCGACTGCTCGGTGAATTCGGGCGCGGGCTGATGGATTGCGCGCGACGTCTTAGTCTTGATCGGACCCGCCTCATCGACCGGCTCGCCGACAACATTCATGATGCGGCCGAGCGTCTCATCGCCGACCGGGATGGTGATCGGAGCGCCGCTGTCGGCACCATGTTTTCGCCGAGATGCTGGGCGACTTCGAGCACCAGCCGGTTGCCGCCATTGGTCGTCTCGAGCGCATTGAGGATTTGCGGCAACTCGCCATCGAACTGCACATCGACGACGGCGCCCGTCACCTGACGGATGCGGCCGACCGAGTTGCCGGAGGCCTTGGCGCTTGCGGGTTTCTTTGCCATCTCGATGTTCCTTCTGTCGTCAGTTCCGGTCTAGAGCGCTTCCGCGCCCGAAATGATTTCGATGAGTTCCTTGGTGATCTGCGCCTGGCGCTGGCGGTTGTAGCGGATCGACAGCTTGTTGATCATATCGCCGGCATTGCGCGTCGCACTGTCCATGGCACTCATCCGCGCACCTTGTTCAGAGGCGGCATTTTCGAGCAGGGCTCGGAAAATCTGCACCCCGATATTGCGCGGCAGGAGGTCGGCGAGGATTTCACCCTCGTCCGGCTCGGCATCATAGATGGCGCCGCCGAGATCAGGCGTCTTGCCGCCCGAGACACTTGTCGGGATGAGCTGCAGCGCCGTCGGCTTCTGCGACATCACCGATTTGAATTCGGCGAAGAACAGCGTGCAGACATCAAATTCACCGGCATTGAACAGGCTGATGATCTTGGCGCCCACCGGCTGCGCATTGAAGAAGGCCAATTGCTTGAGGCCGCGGAAATCCACCGCATCAATGATGTACCGGCCATAGTTGCGCTTCAGCGCGTCATTGCCCTTTTTGCCGACGCCGGTCGGCATGCTCGCGCGCCAGCCTCGCGATCGAGGAATTGAAGCCGCCGCACAGGCCGCGTTCGGCGGTGCACACGACAAGCAGATGCGTCTGGTCCTTGCCGTTGCCGGCGAGGAGCGGCGGCGCGTCATCGCGGCCTTCCATCGAGGACGAGAGATTGGCCAGCACGATCGCCATGCGCTCCGAATAGGGACGCGCGGCAATGGCCGATTCCTGAGCGCGGCGCAGTTTCGCTGCCGCCACCATCTGCATCGCCTTGGTGATCTTGCGCGTCGATTTCACCGACGTGATGCGATTTCTGAGGTCTTTTAGACTTGGCATCGTCCTGCCTTCAGCTCCCGGCCTCGTTCAGGATGATCAAGCAAATGACTTGGCGAAGCCCGCCACGACGTTCTTGAGCTTGTCGCCGATAGTGTTGGAAATTTCCTTCTCGGTACGGATCGCATCGAGGATATCGGCATGGCTTTCGCGGATGAGGCGCAGAAGCCCATCCTCGAAATCGCGCACCTTCGCGACCGGCAGGGGATCGAGATAGCCGTTGACGCCGGCATAGATCACGACGACCTGCTCTTCGGTCTTAAGCGGCGAG
>VAZZ01000162.1 GCA_005884715.1 Alphaproteobacteria bacterium
TGGCGCCCGGCTTCGGAGGTCAGGGCGCTGAGATTGGCGAGCTTGCCTTTAAGGGTTTCCTCGGCATGGGCATGGGCGGACAGTGCTGCCTCATCGCCAGCTAGAAGAAAGTCCTTGGCTGCGATTTCTTCGCTCTGCACGGCATTGAGCAGCTCGAGGCTGGCGAGACGTATCTCGTTGGCCTGACGAGCAAGCGAGCTTCGATAGGAGGTTTCCCAGGAGAGGTAGGTCGAAATTGCAGCGACCAGCAGCAGGAAGCCAAGCCCGATGAGAAGAGCAGAACTGCTCGCCTCCTCGCGCATGCGCCAGAAGCTGCCGCCTGTCATCAGCGTTCTGATACCGCTAGGTGAAGACACTTGTCGCACGTCCTTCCGGTCTGCCCTGCTTCGGCAAGCTCAAAGTTCAGCACAAACGTGTCGCGGGCGACTTCGCAAGCTCTTCCGCGAACATCCCTTTGCCGGCGATGTCCTTTCGTGGGGCGGAACCCCCTCCCGTCCCCAAGCGTTGATATTAAACTACATTGTTGAAAGGGTACAGCAATGACAAAATCCCTCGTTGACCAGGCGATCGCGGATCCGTCACGAATGTTCCCGAATCCCATGGACGTGCTTGCAGCCAAGGACCTCTCGAGAGAAGAGAAAATCAAGGTCCTGCAGAGCTGGGAGCACGACGCCAAGAGGCTACTCGAATCGGCCGACGAGAATATGACGGACGAGCGTGGCCGCGAACGCAATCAACTCCCTGAAATCCAAAAGGCGCTGAGGGTCCTGGACAAGGAAACCGCCTCGCGGCTGCGCTGACGAGCTATTGAGATCAGGTGCCCCCAAGGGAAATGCCCGCCTGTCCATGGCGGGCATTTTGCTATCGCATCCACTTTTTCGGTCCGATGCGCTGGCCTCCTCGTAATTCAGTCCTGCTTGCCTCTCGTGCCGCTCTGGCGCAATGCCGAAAAGGTCGCTTCCGAGGTGGTATCAGGTCCGATATCGGCAGTGCTTTCGATATTCAATCGCCTGGCGAGGTGGTTTCGCGCGCGATTCACGCGGCTCTTGATGGTGCCGATCGCCACACCGCAGATCTTCGCTGCATCTTCATAGGAGAAGCCAGAAGCGCCGACGAGGATGAGGGCTTCGCGCTGATCATCGGGCAGTTTCTGCATCGCGGCCTTGAAATCGGCCATGTCGAGATGGCCATATTGCGCGGGATGGGTGGCGAGTGTCGCCGAATAGCGCCCCTCGACATCCTCGATCTCACGCCGGCGTTTGCGGATCTCGGAATAATAGTGATTGCGCAGGATCGTGAACAGCCAGGCCTGCAGATTGGTGCCTTCCTCGAACTTGTCGAGATTGGACCACGCCTTGACGATGGTCTCCTGCACCAAGTCGTCGGCAACATCCGTGCGGCCACACAGCGACACTGCAAAGGCGCGCAATGAGCGCACTGATTTCAGCATTTCCTGAGTTATTTGCGGGTTGAGCTTCATTCCGTCGAACGACCCTCAAGCTTCGCCAACAGGTCAAGTATTTCCTTGGGCAACGGCTCGGCCGCAACTTCATCGTAGACGGCCTTCAATTTGCGGCCGATATGAACCTGGATCTGACGATCAAGCACGGGCTTAGTTCCTGTCTTTTTTGAGCGGCCGTTACCTGCCGCATCGGCTTCATCTTTCGACATAACTCTTGCTTCAGCAGCCCTTCCGACTGTAATCGTCACCACACGCCGATAACTCCCATGTCCGGTCAGGGTTTCCTAGGGGCGGCAACATTTTTACTTTCCGGGGAACCAAGAGCCCCGGCAAACGTTTACTGCCGATATTTGTCTTAAAAAACATAGCCAAAAACCAAGGGGTCGGCATGCCCATTACCCAGAAGATTTCTCCGCACATTCCGTATCTTAGACGTTACGCGCGGGCGCTCACCGGCAGCCAGAAATCGGGTGATGCTTATGTGGCTGCCGTAATCGAATCCCTGGTCGCCGACCCTTCATCCTTCGATTCGGAATTAAAGCCTAAGGTTGCCCTCTATAAAGTCTTCACCAAGATCTGGCGGTCACTCAGGATCAATCGTCAGAGGTCGGAAGGCGCTGTTTTTGACCACGATATAGACAGCAAACTCGACATCATAACGCCGCCGGCACGCCAAGCGTTCCTTCTTCTCTCGATCGAGGACTTCACCAATGAAGAAGCCGCCGCCATCCTCGATGTGAGTGAGAAAGAGCTCGACAGCCTGATGGCGCAGGCAGGCAGCGAAATCGCTGAGCAGATTGCGACCAATGTCCTCATCATCGAGGACGAGCCCATCATCGCGATGGATGTCGAGCACATTGTCCGCTCGCTCGGCCACGACGTGGCGGGCATCGCGCGCACCCATAACGAGGCAGTGGCGCTGGCCCGCAGGGGCGGCATCGGCCTGGTGCTTGCCGATATCCAACTGGCCGATGGCAGCTCAGGCATCAATGCGGTTAACGAGATCCTGCAGAATATCGAATTGCCAGTGATCTTCATCACCGCTTATCCCGAGCGCCTCCTGACCGGTGAACGGCCCGAACCGACCTTCCTCATCACAAAGCCATTCCAGCCGGAAACCGTGAAGGCGGTGATCAGCCAGGCGCTGTTCTTCGAATCGGCCGCCCATACTGCGACAAGGAAGAGCGCATAAAAGGCATGCCCCCGCCTCGCCTCTTTCCAGTGACGAAGGCAGCCGCTATTTGCCGAAGCGCGTCCAGCTGAACACTTCAGCCTGACCCCGGGAATCCAGTATTCTGCAGGGAAGCGGAAAAGGTTGCGGATGGCCGCGCCCGATCAAACCACGATCATCGGCCGCAAGGCTTCGAAGGAAGTGCGGCGCCAGCAGCTGATCGAAGCCACCATCGATGTCATGGCGCGCAAGGGCTATTCCGGCACCACGATGTTCGATGCACTTAATTGCTTATAAATAGCAACGCGCGGGAGGCAATTAAATGCACTGTCACCGAAATTGCCCCACTGCGCCAGAAAATTGCACAACGCCTTCCTGGTGCTGATCGCAAAGCCCTGCATAACATCGATCGATTCAACAACAATGGATTTCGCGATATTGACCCGTCCCATAACTTGAGCATCGGCTGCAAAGCCAGCCTTCTCGAGACCAACTTGGATTTCGGTGACAGTGCACTTAATTGCCGGTGCGCCGTTTTGGCTTGGGCCCGCGCTTGCCGGGCATGAGATCTCGCCCGGTCTTGCGCTCGATCCGCCGGAGGAAACCTGGCTCGCCCAACGGTCGCCCGATCGTCTCAGCCGCCCTGAGCCGTCGCAAGGCGTCGGCGTCCGCTTCGCGTTTCAGCATCTCGCCCATGTCGGGAAACCGCTCCAACACCGGCTGCGTCTGCGTGAGCCCGTCCGCGGCGCTCCGCAGATAGGCGCGCGCGCTGGACCATGGCCAGTCCTGCGCCCGCCCCACGAGCCGCGCCCTTACCGGATTGAGCATCACATAGACGAGCGCCGCGGCGAGGTGGCTTTCGTCCATCACCGCGCAGCCGAAGCGGCCCTGCCAGAAATGGCCGCTGCGTTTGCGCCTGGCGTGCATGATGCCGGCATAGCGCCGGTGGACCGGTGCCAGCGAGCGCCGCAAGCCGTCTTCATCGGAGGGGACCAGAATCAGATGGACATGGTTGGGCATCAAGACCCAGGCCCAGCAGGCAACGCCTGCTGCTTTCAGGTTTTCAGCGAGAAGATCGCGATACAGTGCATAGTCGGCGTCGGCGAAGAAGGTGCGCTGACGGCCGTTGCCGCGCTGGGTGATGTGGTGCGGCAAGCCGGGAACGACAAGACGGGCGAGTCGGGCCATGGATCGCAGGTTACATGGGTCGGAGCGCCCGGTCAATTAAATGCACTGTCACCGTAATTACACTGTCACCGTAATTACCCCGTCGCGGCCGAGATCGGAGAGGGAGAGCTCGCCATCAATCACATGATGCATGGCGGTGCGGATGCCGACCGCCGACGATCTGGATCGCTTCCGAATGCATATTGACCGCACGCCATAGGCGGCGAGCGTGGTGAGAGAACGCGAACGGTTTCAGGAAATGGCGGAGAACGAGCTTCTCAGCCTGCATGAAGGAAATTTCGCGCGCTACCAGATCCAGGCCGTCTGAATTTGCGGCATGGCGAGAGGCATGGGGGAAATGATCCGAGACTGTGTGATCTGAATCACCCGAAATAGCGCAGCGCCAGATTGCCGAGGATGACGAAGCCGAAGACGGCGACCCCGACGCCGGCCCAGATATTGAGGCGCACCAGCGTGTAGCTGGTGACCCTGCCCTTGATATGTGTGACGAGATAGGTGACGAAGCTCCACCAGATGAGAGTGCCGAGAATGACGCCAGCGACCGCGTTGAGCGGACGATAGGGCACGCTGCCGAAATCGAGCACACCACCCAGACCGGTGAAAATGGCGAAGAAGCCGAGAAGTGCGCCCGGATTGGTGATGGTGAGAAAAAAGCAGGTCATGGCCTTGCGCAGATAGGCGCCGCGGCCAAGATCGGAGAGCGAGAGCTCGGCGTCCTTCACATGATGCATGGCGGTGCGGATGCCGATGAAGATGAGAAACAGACCACCGACGATCTGGATCGCTTCGGAATGGGCGTGAACCCAATCCTCGATCCAGCGCACGCCATAGGCGGCAAGCGTGGCAAAGAGCGCATCACCAAGCATGGAGCCCGATGCCGCCGCCATGCCGCCCGCCATGCTCGCCCGCAACGAAGCGCGGATGACCGTCAGGTTGACCGGCCCCAAAGGGGCTGTGACGGCGATGCCGATAGCCATGCCAATGGCGATGAGCTGGGGATCCATCAGATGTCGATCACGACACGGCCGCGGATCTTGCCGGCAACAATATCGGCGGCAATGGCCGGCACGTCGTCGAGCCTGGCATGGCTCGTGAGGTCCTTGAGTTTTGCACGGTCAAGGTCGCGGGCGAGCCGCGACCAGGCTTCGACACGGCGCGTCAGCGCGGCGGTGACCGAATTGATGCCGATCAGCTTGACGCCACGCAGGATGAAGGGCGCCACCGAAGCGGGAAGATCCATGCCTTGCGCCAGGCCGCAGGCCGCGACCGTGCCCTCGGGAAGAATCTGCGAAAGCACATTGGCGAGCGTCGCCGATCCGACCGCATCGACGGCACCGGCCCAGCGCGTCTTGCCAAGCGCCTTCACCGGACCTGAGAATTCGTTGCGATCGATGACCTGGGAGGCGCCAAGTCCCTTGAGGAAGGATTCTTCCTCAAGCCGGCCGGTCGATGCCGCCACGCGATAGCCGAGCTTCGACAGTATGGCGATGGCGATCGAGCCGACGCCGCCCGCGGCTCCGGTGACCAGTATCTCGCCATTCTCAGGTCTAACCCCCTGACGTTCGAGCGCGATAATGCACAGCATGGCCGTATAGCCCGCCGTACCAATGGCCATGGTCTCGGCGGTTGTCATGTTATCCGGCACCGCGACCAGCCAATCACCCTTGACGCGGGCAAGGCCGGCGAAGCCGCCATGGTGGCTTTCACCTACCCCCCAGCCATTGAGGATCACCTTGTCGCCCGGCTTGATGAGCGGATTTGCCGAAGAGACGACGGTTCCCGCGAAATCAATGCCGGGGATCAAGGGGAATTGCCGGATGATCGGCGCCCGGCCGGTGACCGCCAGGCCATCCTTGTAGTTCACGGTCGAATGCTCGACGGCGACGGTCACATCGCCCGGCATCAGATCGTTTTCATTGAGCGTTACGAAATCGAGCTTCTGGCCCTTATCGGTTTTGCTGATTTGGATGGCGCGGAACTGACGACTCATGAACACCTCTCCCACGCTTTCCCTTCTCCCGTGCGAAGCATGGGGGAAGGTGGCCGACCTTGCTCCGCCGAAGCGAAGCCGCTTCGGCTTCGCGAAGGCGAGAGGCCGGATGAGGGCTCTTTCTCGCCAGATGCGAAGATCTCAAAAGCCTTTCGCTTTGCAAACGAAGAGCCCTCACCCGCCCTTCGGGCACCCTCCCCCATTGCTTCGCAACGGGCGAGGGGAAAATTCGAGATGGTGCGCTCAGGAATTCTCATATGCGATTGCCCTGCTGCAGGGTGAGAGGGGATTCGTCTTATCTATACAGAGGCAAGCGTCTCCATGAAAGCAACGGGTTGGCCCTGGGCCGGTCCCAATATCTCGCCTTCCCACATGACACGGCGTCCACGGATGATCGTGCCCCTGACGCAGCCAACGACCTCCATGCCGTCATAAGGCGTCCAGCCGGCCCGGCTCTCCATCCAGCGATTGGTCAGCCGGTCGCGCCGCTTGAGATCGACGATGGTGAAATCAGCATCATACCCTTCCGCGATACGACCCTTGCCGGCCAGGCCGAAAACGCGCCCCGGCCCATGGCTCGTCAGATCGACAAGCCGTTCGAGCGTGAGGCGGCCCTTGTTCACGTGATCAAGCATGATCGGCACCAGAGTCTGGACACCGGTCATGCCCGAAGGCGATTCAGGATAAGGCTTCGCCTTTTCCTCGAGCGTATGGGGCGCATGGTCGGAGCCCAGCACGTCGACGACGCCCGAAAGCAAAGCCCGCCAGATCGCGTCGCGATGATGCACATCGCGCACCGGCGGATTCATCTGGGCGCGGGTACCCAGACGCTCATAGGCATCAGGGGCTGAGAGCGTCAAATGATGCGGCGTCACTTCGACGCTCGCCAGATCCTTGTTGGCGGCAAGAAGCGGCATCTCATCCGCCGTCGAGACATGGAGGACATGGATGCGCTTGCCGTGCCTGCGGGCGATGCGGATAAGGCGCTCGGTGCACAGGCGCGCCGCTTCCGCATCGCGCCAGACCGGATGGCTCGCGGCGTCACCAGGGCGCTGTTCGCTGCGGCGGGCGCGCAGCCTCTGCTCATCCTCGCTATGAAAGGCAGCGCGCCGCCTGATCTGCGACAAAATCAGGTCGATGCCTTCATCGTCATCGACCAGGAGATCGCCGGTGGATGAGCCCATGAAGACCTTTACCCCGGCGCAGCCCCGCAGCCGCTCAAGTTCGGGAAGCAGTTTGGCGTTCTCGCGAGTTCCACCCATATAAAAGGCGAAATCGCAAAACATGCGATTGCTCGCTCGCGCGATCTTGTCGGCGAGTGCCGCGGCCGATGTGGTGAGCGGTTTCGTATTGGGCATTTCGAACACGCAGGTGACGCCACCCGCCACCGCCGCCCGGCTGCCCGTTTCGAGGTCTTCCTTGTGCTCGGCCCCGGGTTCGCGGAAATGCACCTGGCTGTCGATCACGCCCGGCAGGATGTGCAGCCCGGCACAATTGAGGCTTTGGGCCGCGCTTGTTGACGCAAAGACGCCAAGACCTGCGATCCGCTCCCCTTTGACGGCCACGTCCCGAACCCCGATGCCATCCTGGTTGACGACAGTTCCGCCTTTCAAAACAAGATCATAGGTAGCGGACATCTGAGAGCCTGTTAATTCCTTGAATAGACTTGGGAGCATTCGTAGATGTTGCATCGAGGGCGCTTTCCGCCAAAGCTGCTCGAACAGCTTTGGCGATAAGGAAGCGCTCCAAATATATTCTATCGAGCCCTTTGTCCCATTCGGATTAAAAATAAATCCGAATGGGAAGGCTCTTGAGGTGCAACGCTCCATGCAACGCCTGCCCTTTGCCACCCAGAAGCTTCCCTCGCGTGCCGTGATCACAGTGGCCGGCGAGGATGCCCGGAATTTCCTGCAGAACCTGATCACCGCCGATATCGATGAGTTGAAGCCCGGCCAGGCCACCTATTCGGCCCTCCTGCAGCCTCAGGGTAAGATCCTGTTCGACTTCTTCCTCCTGGCCGACAACGGACGCTATGCGATCGACTGTTCGGCCGCCCAGAAGGCCGATCTCCTCAAGCGCCTGACCTTCTATAAATTGCGTGCCAAGGTGGCGCTCGCCGACAGCGATGAAGAAGTTGGCGTCGCCGCAGTGAAGCCGGAAGCCGGACTTGCCTATACCGACCCCCGCGTGGCGCAGCTCGGCGCCCGTCTCATCGCTCCCAAAGGCAGCCTGCCCGACGGGGATGGCCAGGTCTATCGCTGCGGACGTATCCGGCTCGGCCTCGCCGACAGCGATGAGGATATCGGCTCGGGCGAATTGTTCCCGCACGAAGCCAACCTTGATCAGCTCGGTGCGGTCAGCTTCAAGAAAGGCTGTTTCATCGGCCAGGAAGTCGTCTCGCGCATGGAACATCGCGGCACGGCACGCAGCCGCATCGTGCCGGCCTACATGCCCAAAGACGCCGCCCGCAACGGCAGCGAGATCATGGCGAACGGCAAGACGATCGGGACTGTGCTCTCCTCAGCGGGAAGCGATGCCCTGGCTTTGATCCGCCTCGACCGCTTGAAGGACGCGGTCGAGGCCGGCGCCGGGCTGCTGACAGAAGCGGGGCCCCTCCATGTTAGAAAGCCGGCCTGGGCGCGTTTCGACGTTGCCCTGCCGAAGGATGACGAGGAATGACCAGATCGAATTTATCCGTGATCAGGCACGAAGACGGCGTTCACCGCTGCTTCTGGTGCGGTACCGATCCCCTCTATGTCGCCTATCACGATGATGAATGGGGCGTTCCGGAATATGATTCACGCGCGTTGTTCGAAAAGCTCCTGCTCGACGGGTTCCAGGCAGGTCTCTCCTGGATCACCATCCTGCGCAAGCGCAATGCGTTCCGCGAGGCCTTTGATGGCTTCGAGCCTGAGATCATGGCGAGCTACAATGCCCGCAAGCTCGCCAGCCTGATGAAGAATGAAGGCATCGTACGCAACCGCCTCAAGGTCGAAGCCAGCGTCACCAACGCGCAAGCCTATCTGGCGCTGTCGGAGCATCAGGATTTCTCATCCTATATGTGGAACTTCGTCGGCGACAGGCCGCTGCAGAACCGCTTCCGCAGCCGCAAGGACGTGCCGGCGGCAACGCCTTTGGCCGAAATGGTCTCGAAAGACCTCAAGAAGCGCGGCTTCCGCTTCTGCGGTCCGACCATCGTCTATGCCTTCATGCAGGCCTGCGGCCTGGTCAATGATCACATGGTGGCCTGCCATCGTCATGGCGTTTTCAGCGAGAGCCAGCGGCCCAAATAATGCCTCGACACCCGCCAGAAGAACCCCGCGCCTGGCAGCGCATGCTGTCGGGACGCAGGCTCGATCTTCTCAATCCTTCACCGCTCGATATCGAAATCGAGGACATCGCCCATGGCCTGGCACGGGTGGCGCGCTGGAATGGCCAGACCAAGGGCCCATATGCCTTTTCGGTGGCCCAGCATTGCCTGCTGGTGGAAGCCCTCCTGGTCCATGAAGAGAACAATCTCGACCGCCAGGCGCGGCTCGCCACTCTGCTCCATGACGCGCCCGAATATGTAATCGGCGATATGATCTCACCCTTCAAGGCAGCGCTCGGCGTCGACTACAAGGCGTTCGAACTGAAGCTCCTCGCTGCCATTCATCTGCGTTTCGGCCTGCCGGCCAAGACCTCGGACGCGCTGACCAGGAAGATCAAGAAGGCCGACCGGGTCGCCGCCTATCTCGAAGCGACCCAGCTTGCGGGCTTCAGTCTCGATGAGGCAGCCAAGTTCTTCGGCAGGCCCAGCGGGCTCGATGGCGCGCGCGCATTCCACTCATTGCGCCCACTTGCGTCAGAGGACGCGGAAGCGGCATATGTGCGCAAATTCAAACAGCTCCTTTAGCTATTATCTCAGGTATTATGGAAATCATCGTCAGCCCCCTCGCCGCCGTCCAATTACTGGTCAACAAGCACAAGGTCAGCCATGTGGTGAGCCTCCTCGGACCGGAGACGCCGCATCGCAGCTTTTCCGGCATCGCGGATTCCAATCACCTGAAACTCACATTCCACGATATAATCGAGCCGGCGGAAGGGCTCACTCCACCCGCCGCCGATCACGTCGAAACGCTGATCGGATTCCTGGCAGCCCGCCAGGGACAGGATCCTCTGCTCATCCATTGCTGGGCCGGGATCAGCCGCTCGACGGCATCCGCCTTCACCGCCATGTGCCTCTATAATCCCGGTCTCGATGAGTACCGGCTCGCCCAGCAATTGCGCTCGCTGTCGCATGTCGCCACACCCAACCGGCGCATCGTCGCTTTCGCTGACGACATCATGGGACGCCGCGGTCGCATGGTGGATGCGGTCGATGCGATCGGACGCGGCCAGGATGCCTATGAAGGCGTCATCTTCCAGTGGAAGTTTTGACACCAATTGCCACTCTCCAAACCATCGTCATCCCGGCGACTACACGCCTCTCTCTATCCGTCATCCCGGCGAAAGCCGGGACCCATTAAATTCCCTCCACGCGAGCAACGCTTCCCGAGTTGCATTTATGCAATGGATCCCGGCTTTCGCCGGGATGACGGGAAATTGGG
>VAZZ01000164.1 GCA_005884715.1 Alphaproteobacteria bacterium
AGGGTAGTGAGCGCGGCACTGCCCTCAAGCCGGAAATCGAGGAGATATTGACGATGCTGCCCTTCGTTTTCTCCAGAAACGGTATGGCAGCGCGGGTTGCGCGAACAGTACCAAAAAGATCGATGTTGACGCTGGCAAGCCATCCGCTTTCGTCGTCCTTCATCCCGACACCGGATGCATTGTTGATCAGGACGTCGATGCCGCCAAGTGCTTTCGCAGCTTCATTCACATAGCCGGTCACTTGCGACTCATCGCCAAGATCGCAGGCCATGCTGAATATCTTCGTCCCATGCTTCCTGAGCTCGGCTTCGGCAACTTTCAGATCCTTCGATCCGCGTGCGCATATCGCCACATCGGCACCGCTTTCGACGAACGCAAGCGCGATAGACCGCCCGATACCGCGGCTGCCGCCGCCGACAAGGACCTTCTTCCCTTTAAATCCTTGCCAGTCTCCCAAACCGTGACCCGCAATTCTTATCATACAATTCAGTAACTCGACGAGGCGGGTTTGCGCGAAGCACGCAACGTTAGCTCATGCCGGCCTATCGCGTTCCGTGCGACGCACTCCAATCCGACGATCGGCTCAGATGTAGCTTGCCAGCGCCGCACTTTCGTCCGGGAAAATCTTGATGATTTCGTGAAATCCGCTCCGCTTGAAGGCCGAGGCGACGTTCTCCCTCAGGCCACAGATGGCGAACTGGCCGTTGCGTCCCTGCAGGCGCTTTGCTGCGGCGAGCAGAGTGCGCAGGCCCGCGCTGCTTATGTTGGTGAGATCGGAGAAGTCGAGCAGGATCCTGGTTTCACCGCCGTCGATCGATGCCGACAACCGCCTCTGGAATTCACCTGCGGTGCTGGCATCGAGTCGCCCCCGTGGCGCCACCACCAGCACAGTGCCCTTCTTTGACTCCTGTACTTGCATGCCGGCGGTCCTCGGCGCGATTTCGCCGCTCGGGGCGCTGCCCGCAATGGGACTGGGCGAGATCAGAATGGAGATGTCGGCGCGCCGAGTGCCAGGTTGCCGTCGAATCCCAGCGCGATCTCGATAAAGACCTGCTCGCCGGCGCGGCGCGAGCGCACCCGGTCGAGACGGTCGTAGTCCTTGAAGTGCCAGGCGAGCGCCCGGTTGACGGCGATCTGGGTCTCCTCCTCGACGGTGCGGTCGAGCAGATCCGTCAGGCCGGACCGCATCATCTCGACCGCGTTGATGACCATGAAGCCGGCGACGAAGGCCGAACCGATGGCGTCGGCCCAGGTGACAATCACGTCATTCAGCGAGACAGCGGCAACGGTCATGGTTGCCTGGACGAACAGCGAGGAGAAGAGCTTGACAGATCGCGCCCGCAATTGCGCGCGCAAGATGATGGAGCCGCCTGAGCGCGCGGCGCGGCGCATCGTGTCCCAGGCGATGACGTTGGTGCAGGTATTGACGGCGCCCAGCATCGCCGCAAGCGCAAGTCCAAACGGCGTGCCCAGCGGCCTTCCTCCAGCGATGATGTCCAGAACGCCGAACCCGATCCAGACCGCCCCCCCGAACATGCCCGCCGCGATTGAGAGACTTGCCAACTGCTCCAGCTTGCCGTGCCCGAACTCGAAGCCACTCAGGACTCCGCGATGGATCCGCCTCATGACGACAAAAGAAAATATCTCGATCGCCAGCATCAGCCACGCGCGCAGGGACTCGGCCAGCATGGTGAAGGAGCCGCCGAAGAGGCCGACCTGTACCATCGCAGCTGCTATCACGCAGTCGGCCAGGATGGCCAGGAAGATGGAGCGCTCCTCGGCGTGCTGGTCGGCCGTGATCGAGCTTTCGCGGGCGCGGTGAACTTCGCTGAGCGTCGATGACTTGGCCATCGCCCGGTTCACAATCGCAGACGGGCCAGAATGACCTGAATCAGGCCGATTTCGGGAAAGTCGACATGGGCCGCGTGACCGACCGGGCAGGCTGCGATCGCCGCCGGATCCGCTGGAAGCCCCACGATCGCCTGGCCGATGCCCGGATGGCGGCCCTTGGCAATGGCGGCCAGATCGTCGGCTCCGAGTGTCGCTGCCGACCCACGCAACAGCAGAACGGTGCCATGATACGTCGTGTTCTTGCCTTCCAGCACGACATTCGCGCCGGCCCCAACATCGAGCAGCGCCACTTCCACATCCGACACCGGCACATCGACGAGCAAAATTCTGCAGTCGATCCAGCTCGCCACCGGCGTGCCGGCGCGGACTCCGCCGCCAGGTGCCTCGATCAGGCTCCATACTTCGGAGTCCGGCGGCGCCGAAACTATAGCCGTGCTCTGCTTGCGGTGAATGTCGCTGGTTGCATCGGCCACAGCCTGCGTCGCGGCGGCCTCGGCCTGTGCTACGGCAAGGTCGCCCTTTGCGCGCTCCAGTTCCAGACGCGCCATTTCGAGGCTGCGTTGCGCGGTGGCGCCTTCCGAGCCGTCATCGAGGAGGAAGATACCCTGCGCTGCCGCGTCGAGCCGAACCAGCTCCTGCGCGAGCGCGGTCTCGGTCTCGGTCAGGATGCGCTGATGCTCGATGGCTATACTCGTCGCCGCGTCAGCGGCCGATTGCGAGCTCGCTCCCGTTTTCGCCAGCTTCGCCATCCGGTCGGCCTGGGCGCGTTCGAGCTCCAGTCGGCTGGAAAGAAAGTTGACGATCTTGCGCGATCCATCGATCTTGGCATCGAGCTGCCGCCGGAACGTATCGGCATAGTCCGACGCCAGTCGTGTCCGATCATTGATAACCCGCTCGAGCTGCACGACCAGATCCTTCCGGCTTTGCAGACGGACGATAGCGGCATCGCGCGCGGCACGTGCCTCGGCCAGCGGCGTGGCGTCGGCCAGCGGATTGTCTATGCTGGCGATTCGTCCGTCGCGCTTCACCCGCTCGCCCGGACGAAGCGGATTGGCGTCCAAGTAGCCGTCGATCGGGGCGCGG
>VAZZ01000165.1 GCA_005884715.1 Alphaproteobacteria bacterium
CTTCCGACCCTCAAAACGCATTATGACATGATCAGGAAGATCAAGGTGAAGAGCTAGAGCATGATGACTTAGGGAGGATCACCTCTCTAAGCACTCATATACTGGACTGTTGACGCACACCCTTCGAGGGCCATTTCGCGGCCACTTCAGAGTGAGGCTGGCGGGTCGGCTTAAACTCGTCACAACTTAGTCTGTCGAACTCCCGCAGACTGGACGTTTCGGGAGAGCGAATCCGGCATGATTAGCCATCAGTCGTTTTTATCGACCGTTCCGATTTTTTCTTGCGCGCATCCTGAGCCGCCGCCTTGTGCTCGCAAATGGCGGCATGTTCTCGATAGAGATCAGCCAGCAGGGCGTCCTGGCCATCGGCAAATTGCCTTGCACGCTCGGCCAATATGAGGAGACGGTCAGATCGGCGTTTGAGTCGCTGCGTCATGAATATCCCTTGGGGGCGGAGAGACCCATCGCTACGGACAACGAAGAGTCTCTCCGCGGGCGCATATCAGGTCACAGATTGCGCATCCTAGTGTATGAGGCGGACCGGTTGCCGCATTAACCTATGTAAAGCTAGGTGCCGTGCGGGCCGATGACGCTCAGGGGCGATCGGGGAGGCGGGTTTTTCCGAGCCGCTTCCAATAGCCGCGCTGCGATTTCGTTTCGCTGGGCGGCACTCACGTAGCCACATTCGCGCGCCAATTCCGCGCATTCACGGTCGAGTTCCTTGTAGAGAGCTGAAAGCTGTTCCGAATCGAAATAGCCGGCGCTCATGATGCAATCTCCCATATTGGAAAATCTGGCCTCAATGGGCGAGTTCGTACCACCGCTTGGAAATATAAACCTCGAGATCGACCCGTCTTATCCATTCCTTCGGTATCGGTTGCCCGCAATTGCTCGTGTAGATCTGGCTGGCTGTGTGTTCGCTGACATGGCCGGCACAGCGGCCGTCGGCGGTGATGACTTCCATCTCGTCGCGAACGCGGGTGATGGGGTCATCCTCTAATCGCATTTTGTTCATTGTTGACTCCCTGGAACAGTGATCCGCGATGTAGAGTGCCGTGAAGCCAACATAGAAAGCCGAATAAGGCGGGCCTTAACATATGCGAATCACTGCCCACCGGATGAAGGTTTTTTTGAATCGTCAACAGCACTGGCATGTTAGTGCTTGCGCGAATTTTCGCTGCGAAGCATTTGCAGGCGCGTTTGGCGCGAAAGCGCGCGGTTCGGCCGCGACTATGCGAAAGGGCAAGGACGCGCTATCATTATTCCCAACCACGACTGGACAAGACGGTGGCCGAGGATCTCAAGTCTGAAAGGAAGCCTACTATATCAGGTGTGGTTCTGGTGGCGGCGCCGGAAAGCGGTATCGATGCCCTGACGCGCATATTTGCAGGCCTGCCGAGCACCCTCGCCGCAGCGTTCATTGTCATTGTTCCCGGCTACCAGGGCTCGGTCGGCAAGCTGAGCGAGATCATCGAACAGGCCTCCGGTCTTAAGACCAAAATCGTCGAGGGCGGGGACCGGATTGAACCCCGGATCATCCATATTCTTCCAAGCGATCGGCTCTCCACCCTCAAGAAATCGAAATTCCTCGTCGAGGCGAAGCGCGGCATGCAGAAAGGGCTGGTGGACAGCTTTCTGCTTTCGCTCGCTGCCGATCAGGACGAAAAAGCGATTGGCATCATCCTGGCCGGCCTGAATGGCGATGGCACCCTGGGACTCACCGCGCTCAAGGAATCGGGCGGACTCGTGATAGACGGGATAGACCCCAACGCTGCCAATCCGACCGGGATCGTCGACTATCTCTTGCCGCGCGAGCAGATCGTCGAGCGGCTGACAAGTCATCTTGCTCATCGCGCCGATATCGTCGAGCGCCAGGCGAGCCTGCAACCGGATCCCGCTCAGTTCCGCCGCATCGCCACGATCCTGCGCAACAAGACCGGACACGATTTCCATAACTACAAGCAGAATACATTTCTGCGCCGCATTCAGCGGCGCATGCAGGTCAATCAAATCGATAATGTCGAAGCTTATGTCGAGTTCCTGCGCGCCGACAATGATGAGCCTACTCATCTTTTCCAGGATTTGCTCATCGGCGTTACGCAGTTCTTCCGCGATTCCAAGGAATTCGAACTACTGGAAAGCCGCGTGATACCCAAATTGTTCGAGGGCAAGGCAACAGACGATCATATTCGGATCTGGGTATTGGGCTGTGCGACCGGGGAAGAGGTCTACTCCATGGCCATCCTGGCATGCGAACACATGGCGCGCATCGACTCGGTTCCACATGTGCAGATCTTCGCCACCGATATCGATGGGCGCGCCCTGGCAACAGCGCGGGTCGGGCGCTTCTCTGAGTCCATTGCTCGCGATGTATCGCCCGAGCGGCTGGCGCGCTGGTTTGTCCATGAAGGAAACACTTACAGCGTGGTCAAGGAACTGCGCGAGATGTGTATCTTCTCGGCGCATAATCTCATCAAGGACGCTCCGTTCTCGCGCATCGATCTGATTTCCTGCCGTAACCTGCTGATCTATCTGAACGCCGATCTGCAGAATCGGATCATTCCGTTGTTCCATTTTGCGCTGCGGGCTGGCGGCTATCTGTTTCTGGGCCCCTCCGAGAGCGTCACCAAGCATGCCAAGCTGTTCTCGCCGATCGATAGGCGCCACCGTATATTCCAGCGCCAGGACACGATCATCAGGGTCCTGCCGGAATTTCCGCTTTCGGCTCGCATCGAGCGGACCGGGCCCCCGGGAGAAACTCGCACTTCATCCAGAAACCGCGCGGTCGAGTCGGGCATCGCCAAGCGAGCGGAACGCGTGGCCGAGCGCTACATGCCCGCCTATGTCATTGTCGATGATCAGAGCGAGGTCCTGCATTTTTCCGGTCGTACCGGCCGCTTCCTGGAGCCCGCCACCGGCTCGGCAAATCTCAATCTCCTCAGCCTGGTTCACCGCGATCTGCGCCTCGATCTGCGCGCTTCGCTGCTCAAAGCGGCAACCGAAAAGACTCCGGTCAAGACCGAAAGGCTCGTCATGGGATCGAATGGCGACCGGCTTGGCGGCGTTTCGATCACAGTCGAGCCCCTGCTCGACAATCCCGGCGAGCCGCAAGCTTTCGTGGTCTTCTTTCAGGACGCCGAAATCGCCGCGGATGAGAAGACTGATCATAGCGTCCATTCCAGTGTGATGCGCGATGAGCATGTTCAGCGCATTGAATCCGAATTGCGTCTCACCAAGGAAAGACTGCAGGCGACGATCGAGGAGCTGGAGAGCACCAATGAGGAGCTCAAGTCATCCAATGAAGAATACCAGTCGATCAACGAGGAGCTGCAGTCCGCCAATGAGGAGCTGGAAACGTCCAAGGAGGAATTGCAGTCAGTCAACGAAGAATTGCAGACAGTCAATGGCGAGCTCGCGCATCGCGTTCATGAGCTGGCGCGCGCCAATAGCGATCTGAAGAACTTTCTCGAAAGCACCCAGATCGCGACAATCTTTCTCGACAACGAATTCACGATCAAGAGCTTCACGCCGGCAGCGGCCGAGATCTTTCATCTGATCGAAGGCGATGTCGGCCGCCCGATCGTACACATCGCACCGCGCGTCGCCTATGAGCAACTTCAGGAGGACGTCCGCAAGGTCCTGCGCACCCTCGTTACCGTCGAACGCGAGGTCGAAGATCCGTCAACTGGAACGCGCTATCTCGTGCGGGTGCTGCCCTATCGCAGCGTCGAGAACTTCATTGCCGGCGTCGTCCTCACCTTTTTGAACATCACCGCAGCGGCGCGCGCCGAAAGAGCGCTCCTGGAAAGCGAGGAGCGCTTCCGCAATATCGCGCAGACGGTGCCGGCTTTCCTCTTCATCGCGACGCCGGATTTCGAATGGGAGTATGTGAATCCGCCCTTTTATCAATTTACCGGCCTGGCCGAGGGCGAAGGGTTGGGCAGTGGCTGGATTTCCATCCTTCATCCAGATGATGCCGAAGAATATCGGCGTCATTTGGCGCGCGCGACCGAAGACGGATCGCATTTTGAAATGGAATTCCGCCTGCGCAGCGCTTCGGGCGCCTATCAGTGGTTCCTGGGCAAGGCCGAAGCGATTGTCTCATCCTCCGGCGAGGTTTCGCAGTGGTTTGGCTCGTGCATCAACATCCATGCGCGCAAGATAGCAGAGAACCGCCAGAATTTGCTGCTCGCCGAACTTCAGCACCGGGTCAAGAATATCCTGGCTGTGGTGCGTGCGCTTGCCAACCGCACCGCAGAAAACGCCGAAACTCTGGAGGACTTTGTCGCCGATTTCGACGGTCGCCTGAACGCCATGGGACGCACCCAGAATATTCTGGCGCGAACGGCCGAGAACGGAGTCGACCTGGCCGATCTCGTCCATGAAGAACTTCTCGGCCATGCCGCGCATTTCGATGACCAGGTGGATGTTGACGGCCCTGAGATAAAATTGCGACCGAAACCGGCCGAGACTCTGGGACTTGCCATTCACGAACTCGCGACGAATGCGGTCAAATATGGTGCCCTGTCGACGCGTGGCGGCCAAATCAAGGTAACCTGGCGCGTGGATGAAAGGGTAGGCAATCCGCGCCTGGCGCTCGAATGGCTGGAAAGTGGTGTGCCGGTCATTGATCAGGAGCCTGCCAGAAGCGGTTTCGGGCGGGAACTCATAGAGCGAGGCTTGCCCTATGAGCTCCAGGCCAACACCGCTCTCGAATTTCGCCAGGGTGGCGTAAGATGCGTCATAGAACTCCCGCTCAACGATAAGATCGCAATCCGGGAGAAGAACCGGTGAAGGAGGAGGCACTGGTATCGTTGTCGGACAAGAGGGTCCTGATCGTCGAAGACCAGTACCTCATCGCTGCTGATCTCAGTCGGGCCTTGACCAAGCTGGGCTGTGTAATCGTCGGGCCAGTTGCCAGCAATGAGGCGGCTCGCGAGCATTTGGCGTCCATCGACTTCGCGTTTCTCGATATAAATCTTGACGAGCAGGTGGTTTTCCCTTTGGCCGACGAACTGGAGAGGAGGGCCATTCCCTTTGTCTTTGCCACCGGCCACAATGCGGCGGTCCTGCCTGACCGGTTCAAATCAAAGCTTTGCCTGGAAAAGCCATTGACGATGCAGGCAGTGCATGAAGCCGTGCGTCAAATGAACCGGGCGCGGTAGGATTTTCCATGCAACGCGCCGCCTTATTGGCCCAATCCTCCGCCTTGATCAGCCGTTTCCGTTCGCTGGCGCCGGTCACGGAGGCCGATATCGCATTTCTGATGGGCAGCCTCGGTCCGGTCGAACGCTATCCAAGCGGCACCGAATTGCTGCGCGAAGGCGAGATCATTCCGGGGCCGCGCTACATCCTCGCCGGCTGGGCGCTGCGCACCCGCTATCTGTCGGATGGACGGCGCCAGATTTTTGGCTTTGTCCTGCCTGGCGAGCCTATCGGCCTATGCGAGCGCGAGCAGCCCCTGGCTCTCACGAATCTCGTGACCTGCACGCCCGTGGCGCTCAGCGATGCCTCCGGCGTTCGTGCAGTCTGCCTGGGGCTCGGCCACGATCACCCGCAAATCGCCCGGGCTCACAAGCGCGCGATGGCGCTCGATGAGGCCTATCTGCTGCACCAGATCATCAGGATCGGTCGCCAGACTGCTTATGAACGCCTCGTTCACTTACTTCTCGAGCTCAATTCACGCTGCCACGCCGCCGGCCTTTCCGATGGGTCGAGCTTCGAGCTTCCACTTACCCAGGAGATCCTGGCAGATTGCCTTGGCCTGAGCATCGTGCATGTCAATCGCACTTTGCAAACCTTGCGGCGCGAGCAGTTGATTGACCAACGGCCGCCGATCCTGACGATCCGCAGCAAGGAAAAGCTCATCGCAATAGCAGAGTATTCCGACCCGCAGGTCGCTGTTCTGCGCTGGGAGAACCACCGCTCCCATTTGTCGGCAAGATCTCTTTGTTTAAGTTCGGTGGACTCCAAAGACTGCGAATAACGTCACGTCCGCCATTCAGTTCCTAGGAAATTCTATCTTGAAACTTGCTGGTTAGTCGCGGTCCTCGCGACCGTGCCGCTCATGTGCTGGGTCAAAGGGGGCGACAGGTTGGGGATCGCTCCTGGCGTGGCCGGGTTCGCGTTGACCATAGGTGCGATAGGCGTAATCGGCTGTGGCCTGATCATCCAGATGCCGGTCCGACGGGATTGCGGTTTTGCCGTCATGGCCGGCTTCGAAAGGCGGGCGACCGTCGTCCTCGATGG
>VAZZ01000163.1 GCA_005884715.1 Alphaproteobacteria bacterium
CACCCGTCCACTCCTCGCCGGCCTTGCCTTTCGCCTTCTGCTGGTCCCATGACCAGGTTTCGGGCTCCGATTTGAACAACCAATAGGCCATCACTTCACCTCCGGATTTTTGAGACCCCATTTCCACGCTCGGATTTCCACCGCCGCGAATAGTCCGGCTTTCGCGTAAGGATCGTTCTTGGCGATCTCCTCGGCACCGCTGCGATCTTTCGCTTCGACGATGACCAGCGTGCCGATCGGGCTTCCTGCTTCGTCCGTGAAAGGCCCGGCGGCCTTGAGCGCATTGCCGAGACCATTGAGATAGTCGATATGGCCGGGCCGCTCCTTTTGACGGAGATCGAGCGAATTGGGCTTGTCGGTGCAGATCAGGGCATAGAGCATTGCGTATCCTATCCTCTGTGGAATTCCGGGTTGACGGGGCGGGCGAGAAGCGTGGCGATCTCATCCTCGGGTTTGGAGCCTTCGTCAATGACCGCATGCACGGCGGCAGCGATCGGCATTTCGATATTCTGCTCATGACCGATCCGCGCGACGATCCTTGCGGTGGCGATGCCTTCGACCGTGCCTTTGGTTTCGGCCAGCGCTTCGCTGAGGCTCTTGCCCTGACCCAGCGCCAGTCCGAGTGAGAAATTCCGCGATTGCTTGCTCGAGCAGCTGAGCAGCAGATCGCCGAGACCCGAGAGGCCGGTGAGCGTCTCAGGTCTCCCACCCAGCGCCTTGCCGAAGCGCGTCAGCTCGCTGAAAGCGCGCGTGGTGAGCGCGGCGCGCGCGCTGTCGCCGAGCTCCTTGCCGGCGGCGATCCCACAGGCGATTGCCAGCACATTCTTCACCGCCCCACCAAGGGCGACACCACGCAGATCATCTGACGGATAGATACGGAAGGTCTTGAGGCTCAGGCCGGCCGCCCATTGCTTGGCGGTCTTGAGATCGGACCCCGCCAGCGTCACCGCAGTCGGCAGCCCATGTGCGACATCGAGCGCGAAACTCGGTCCCGACAAAATGAGCGGTGGGCATGCGGGCAGGCATTGCGTCAGCACCTCGTTCATCAGAAGGCCGCTCTCGGCCTCGATGCCCTTCGCGCACAGGATGACCGGCACATCGAGGCCGGAGAATTGTGCGAGCACGGCGCGCAGATATTGCGCCGGCACCACCGCCAGCACCCCATCGCAAGGAGCGAGCTCTCTCGGCGCGGTCGTGGCCCTGACCGCCTTGCCGAAGCTGATGCCATGCAAGCGAGCCCAAAGTGCATGCTTCGTGTTGATCTCATCGGCTATTTCAGGTCGGCGCGCCCAAACCGTCACCTCATGCCCTGCGCGCTCGGCGACTGAGGCGAGCGCCATGCCCCAGGCCCCGGCGCCGATGATGCCGATACGGCTCACGCTTTCACCCCGGCACCCGTCAAGCGCTTGGCTTGAGGATCGAGCGGCCAGCGCGCTCTTGCTGTCGCATTGAGCGGATCGGCAAGGCCGAGGGCGAGGCGCTCGGCCCCGGCCCAGGCCACCATCGCCGCATTATCCGTGCACAGATGAGCTGGCGGCACCATCAGGTTGAAGCCCAGCCGCCGGCAGATATTCTCGAAGCTGCTCTTGAGCGTCTTGTTGGCAGCGACGCCCCCAGCCACCACCAGTACGGGTTGGCGCACATCCGGAAATTCGTCTTTGAAGAATTTGAGCGCCCGGCTGAGCCGGTCACGCATCGTCTCGGCGACTGCCGCTTCGAAGCTGGCGCAGATATCGGCAATGTCGGTTTGCGTCAGCGGGCGCAATTCCTCCACCGTCTCGCGAATGGCGGTCTTGAGGCCAGAGAATGAGAAATTGCAGCCCTCGCGGCCCTTGAGCGGGCGCGGAAAATCGAATCTCTTGGGATTTCCCTGGCGCGCCAGGGCCTCGACTTGCGGGCCGCCTGGATAGGGCAGCCCCAGGAGCTTGGCCGTCTTGTCGAAGGCCTCGCCCAGCGCATCATCGATCGTCGTGCCGATGCGGCGATAGCGCCCCACCCCTTCGACGATCTGGATCTGAGTATGGCCGCCGGAGATGAGGAGAAGCAGGTAGGGGAATTCGAGCGGACCGAGAAGCCGGGGCGTCAGTGCATGAGCTTCCAGATGGTTGATTGCGGCAAGCGGCTTGTTCTTGGCGAGCGCCAGGGCCTTGGCGGTGGTGAGCCCGACCAGGAGACCGCCAATGAGGCCAGGCCCCGCCGTGGCGGCGATCCCGTCTATGTCATCGAGCGTGATTGCGGCCTCTGCAAGGGCGGCGACAATCAGCCGGTCGAGGTGGCTCGCATGGGCGCGCGCCGCGATTTCCGGTACCACGCCGCCATAGGGCGCATGATCCTCGATCTGCGACAGGACGATATTGGCCAGGATTTCACCAGACCCGTCGGCATGACGGCGCACCAGCGCCGCCGCGGTCTCATCGCAGGAGGTTTCGATGCCTAGAATTGTCTGTGCCGGTGCGGCCATGAATGCCCATGACGTTTCGTTCGTAAGCGACTAGAGCAAATCCCGCCAAAATTGAAGACTTTGGCGATAAGGATTTGCTCCCCATATTCATTTGGCGCGAATCCTTTTCGGCGAAGTGTTTCCACCTCGCCGGGAAGCGCGCTAAATGAGCGTCGTGATCTAGCATTTCGCGGAGTTGACTTGCAAACGCCTCGCCTGAAAATCGGAACCCGCGGTTCGCGCCTCGCCCTCGCCCAGGCCGAGGAGACGCGCCGGCGCCTATGTGAGGCCCATGGCTTTGATCCTTCCGAAATCGAGATCGTCGCCATCACCACCACCGGCGACCGTATCCGCGACCGGCCCTTGAACGAGATCGGCGGCAAGGGCCTCTTCACCAAGGAGATCGAAGAGGCGCTGCAGTCGGGCGCCGTCGACCTCGCCGTCCATTCGATGAAGGACATGCCGGCGCGTTTGCCGGCGCATCTGGTGATAGAGGCTCTGCTGCCGCGCGAGGATGCGCGCGATGCCCTGATCAGCCCCAATTGCGCCAGCATCAGCGATCTGGCGCCATCTTGCGTCGTGGGCTCGGCCTCGGTGCGCCGTGCCGCGCAATTGAAACGCCTGCGACCCGATATTTCCGTCGTCAACTTGCGCGGCAATGTCGAGACGCGTTTGGCCAAGCTTGACCGGGGCGAGGTTTCGGCGACATTCCTTGCCTGTGCCAGGCTCATCCGGCTTGGCCTTGCCCATCGCATCACCGCACCCGTTCCCGAGGACGAGATGCTGCCCGCCGTCGCGCAAGGCGCCATTGGAATCGAGATCCGCGACAATGACAAGCGCATGCGCGACCTGCTCAGGGCGGTCAATCATGGGCCGACGGAAATCGCGGTCGCCTGCGAGCGCGCCTTCCTCGCAACGCTTGACGGATCTTGCCGCACGCCGATCGCCGGTCATGCGATCATAGACGGGGCACAGCTGAAATTCCGCGGCGAGGCGCTGACGCTCGACGGGCGGATGACGTTCACTGCCGAAAGATCGGGCGCGCTTTCCGATGCGCAGCGCCTCGGGCGCGATGCCGGCGAAGAGGTGAAGGCCAAAGGCGGCAAGAACCTCCTTGATCTCGAATGATCATGCGGCTTCTGGTCACCAGGCCAATCGAAGACGCTGACGCCCTCGCGACAAAGCTCGAGCGGCTCGGCCATCAGGTGATCGCATCGCCGTTGCTTCATATCGCGCCCCGTCCCGATATCGACATACCCAAGGACGATTACCAGCTCATCGCGTTGACCAGCGCCAATGCGATACGCTGCCTCGCCGGGACGCGCCATCTCGAAGCCTTGCACCGCTTGCCGGTGATCGCGGTGGGTCCGCAATCGGCATGGGCGGCGCGGCAGGCTGGATTTGCCGAAATCACCGAAGCGGGCGGCGATGGCGTGGGCCTCGCCCGTCACATCATCGATACGGCGTCACACAAAGCGGGCCCCGTCCTCTATCTGTCTGGCCTCGACACGGCGAGCGACTTTTCCGGCCTCCTTGAGCGCGCCGGTTTCGCGGTCCGGCGCATCATCGTGTATGAGGCCCGCGCGGCGACGGCGCTCAGCCCGGATGCGGCAAAGGCTGAAGGCGTTCTTCTCTATTCACCACGCTCAGCAAGGCTGTGGCTCGATCTGTCTGACAAACATGACATCAGGGCGAAGGCCATGGTGCACTTTTGCCTGTCTGCGAATGTTGCCGCGATTTTGCCCGATGACTTTGTCACACGGATTGCAGCGCAGCCGACGGAAGATTCGCTTGTGGAAATCATTGGCCGCGCGGCATAGCATGGCCCGAAAGTGAGTCCCGATGAACACCATCGAAAACGATTCGCAAGGCTCGAAGGCGAGAAGCCCCGTCATCGATCTCGAAGCGGAGGACATTTCACCAGCCGCCGACACGGGTGACACGGAAGCGCCGAAGGAAGAGCCGGTTGCGCCGCCGCCGCCGCGAACGCCGTTCTGGACCCGCAATCGCATCGCCGCCGTCGGAGTCGTTCTCGCAGCCCTTCTCGGCGCCTGGCTCTATCGCGAATTCGGTGCGGATTTCTGGCCGCCCGCTTCCGTCTCGGCCCTCGAAGAGCGGCTTGGAGCGGTGGAAGCCTCCAACCGCACACTCAACCAGCAGCTCATTTCTCTCGGCGGCACCCTTGATGGGCTCAAGACAGACACCACGAAGCTAGGCGAGACGACGGCAAGCAAGGAACACGACCTCGAAGCCCGCCTCGCCGACATGGACAAGGCTGTGTCTGAGCTTCGCCAGTCGATCACCGCGCTTGGTTCAGGCACGACGCAGAGTGCGGCCGATCCGGCCCAACTTGCCGATTTGACCCGGCGCGTCGAAAAGCTCGAGCAGGCGGTCGCCGCTTTGCGCGAAAGCGGTGGCACGACGTCCCCTACAACCACTACAAGTGGCGAAGATTTCTCCCAGCTGTCTCAGGCACTCGCCGATCTCAAGGCAAAATTCGCTGCCGGTGTTCCCTATAAGGAAGAGCTCGAC
>VAZZ01000166.1 GCA_005884715.1 Alphaproteobacteria bacterium
ATTCCATTGCCGTTGCGCCATCTACGAAGGGGCATCGGACTGGGATGAACGTATCGTCTCCGCGGTACTCGCTCGTAATCCCGATCTGCAACGAGGAAGAGGTACTGCCTCGACTGATCGCGCGGATAAGGTCGTTGCTTCGCCAGCTGGACGCCGAGGCGGAGGTGATCTTCGTTGACGACGGGAGCCGGGACGGAAGCGTCCGGTACCTTCGGGCGATGATCGCCACTGAGCCAGGCTTCCGGCTGATCGAGCTTTCCCGCAATTTCGGACATCAGATCGCGATTACCGCAGGTATGGATGCCGCCAGGGGGGAAGCGGTTATCGTGATGGATGCCGACCTTCAGGACCCGCCAGAGATCGTTCTCGACCTGGTGGCGAAATGGAAGCAAGGATTCGAGATCGTTTATGGCCAGCGGCTCAGCCGGCAAGGTGAAACCTGGTTCAAGCGTGTCACCGCGCGTCTCTTCTATCGACTGCTGGAGTGGATGGCGCCGGTCGACATACCACGCGACGTCGGTGACTTCCGTCTGGTCGGCCGCAAGGCCGTGGAGATCTTCAAACGCATGCCCGAACATGAACGCTTCGTCAGGGGTATGTTCGGCTGGATGGGATTCAGGCAGGCCGCCGTGCCGTTCGAACGTCCCGCGCGAACAACGGGCCAAACCAAATACCGGTTCTGGAAAATGATGAATCTTGCGCTTCACGGCATCGTCAGCTTTTCGGAAAAGCCCCTGCACTTCGCCCTCTGGAGTGGATTGGCCATTTCAGCGTTTGCCGGAATGCTCGGTGCCTACGCTATATTCGCCTGGCTCTTAGATACCGGCGTCGTTGCCGGTTGGACATCTATCGTAGTGATCGTCGCGCTTCTGTCCGGCATCAATCTCTTCATGACAGGTGTGGTGGGCCTATATGTCGGCAGCATCCATGCCGAAGTGAAACGCCGGCCGCTTTACGTGATCGATCGGCTCACAGGGTTTGAAGAGCCGACCCAGGCTACCGCAGCCGACAAAAGCCGCAAAATACTGTCGCTGGGCCAAGACCGGAAGCTCGGCTGATGGCAGCTTTTTCGACGACTACCGGGCCAGCTACGGCCAAACAGTCGAGAGAGCGATCCGATTTTCCGGGTTGAGACATGACTTCTTTCTGAAGGCGAAGGCCGATCTGTTGCGGCGCCTTGTCATCGAACGCGACCTCGGGCAAGACGCCCCGGGCGTTCGTGATGCTCCGCCGATGGGTGTTCATGTCGCGGACGTCCGGCCGATAGCTCGGCTCTTCGTGCCTCCGCCTGCCGCCGCCGCCTCGAGCCTGAAAGAGACCAGCTTGATCGCGCGGTCATAGATGTTGCTTGCGACCGGCGTCTGTCGAACCGAGTCGGGATAGTCGAAGGCGATGTCGAGCAACTCCGCGTCGGCGAGAACCGCCTGCGGGATCGCGAAGGAGAACTCCTGCAGCGCATCGCCCGGCGTCGGCGAGAACCGCCTGCGGGATCGCGAAGGAGAACTCCTGCAGCGCATCGCCCGTGAGCGTCGCCTCGTGCACGCGAACGCCGTTAGCCGAGATGATAACTCTCTGGGCGGTTTGCGGCGGGCGAAGCACTGGGGCCATCTCCAAAGTTGCAACCAAGCCGCCGCGAACCCCCAGTATCTTCACGCGAAGCCGCGAGGTCTTGCCGAGGGAATGCGTGCCGTCGCCGGCCGCGCCGCTCCAGCCGCACACCTTCATGTCCTCGGCGCGTTTCATCAGCTCGGGCCGTTGTCCGAGATACCGAAACGAAATCGTTTCGCCAAGCCTGAAGCTGCCGACACGGTCGCGGTTCAGGCATGTCGTGGTCCTGTCGATATAGAAGGCGCGGTAGTCAGGATGGACCCGCGGATTGAGAGCCAGCCCGAGGCCAGCCCGAGGACGGCGATTTCGGCGCCGGCGAGCAGCGCCGCCAGCACGTAGCCGGCGAGGAAGTCCGCGCGCCGCCGCGGCATTGGCAAGCTAGACCAGGGCAAGGTTGCCTCCCATCCAGGCTATGGTGGTGAAATAGCACGCGGCCGGCAGCAGGACTAATGCCGCATAGAATGTAAGCCTGGATTTCGCAAGTAGCACCATGGAGAGCAGGATCAGCGGCGCCAGCCCGACGACATATCTCACCATCGATGCCAGGTTCGTCAGCAGCGGCAGGACGATGCCCAGCGCGCAGAAGAGTGCCATGCCATACTGCCTGCGATACGCCAGGATGGCCGAGAGCGTCAGCCCGGCCACGCAGGCGAACGCGCTCCACTGCGGCGAAGTCGGCAACCATCCGGTCGTGGGCGTCTCCGAGAACCCGTCCCACAGGAACTGGAGCGGATTGCCCGTCACCCGCCCGAAAGCTCGCTGCACGAGCACGAAGGCGAAGGCGTCGCCCACCATGAGATAGAGATGGAGCATATAGGCGAAGAGACCGGCAGGCGAGATAAGGATGGCGACCAGGAGATCAGGCCGCAAAAGAACCCGGCGTGGAAAGGACAGGACCGGCCTGCCCCGCTCCCGATGCTCCTCGAACATTCGGATCACTGTCGCGAAGACGATGAAGACCCCGACGGGACGGGCGGCCGAGAGCAGCGCGGAGGAAATTCCGGCCGCGAGGTAGTTTTTGCGTTTCAGAGCAAGGAAGACGCATGACGTCAGCAGCACGAAGAGCGGCTCCCATAGGACGCTGGTGTAGTAGAAGGAGAAGGGACCGCAGAGCAGG
>VAZZ01000167.1 GCA_005884715.1 Alphaproteobacteria bacterium
AAGCCGGGCGGATTTTCTGCTGGGCCGTCACGGGCTGGTTTCCTTGTGACTGACAAGCCAGGTCTCGGCAAAACGGTTGAGCTGGTGGCGGACCTCCTCATGGCCGATCGTATCGAAGGCCTCGGCGACGAAAGCCGCGATCAGCATCGACTTGGCCTCCGCTTCCGGGATGCCGCGCGAGCACAAATAGAAGAGATGGTTGTGGTCGATGTCGCCGCTGGTCGCGCCGTGACCGCACACCACATCATCGGCATAGATCTCAAGCTCGGGCTTGGCGTCGAACTCGGCGGTCTCCGACAACAGCAAACCGTGCGACGATTGCTTGCCGTCGGTCTTCTGAGCGTCACGCTGGACAACGACCTTGCCCTGGAAAATGCCGCGCGCGCGCTCGTCCATCACGCATTCGAACAGCTCGCGGCTGGTGCATTTCGGCACCCGATGATCGATGAGGAGGCGCGTATCGGCATGCTGTTTGCCGGAAAGGAGATAGGAACCGGCGATCTTCGCATCCGACTTTTCGCCGTCGAATGAAATCGTGCCATTCTGGCGGTTTACGCGGGCGCCCGAGGTCAAGGTGAAATCGCGCAATATCGCGTTGGCGCCGACTTTGATCAAAGCATGCGCCAGATGTATCGCCTCAGGAGATTCGATCTCGATCTTCACCCGGTCGAGTTTTGCCCCTGCTCCCAGCGTGACGTCAACGACGCTGTTCGACAGATAATCGCCTTCGCCCAGGTGGGTTTCGAATAATGTTGCCGATGCACCTTCGGTCACTGCAATCGAATGGCGCGTGGCGATGGTGCGGGCTTCGGCGTCAGTCGCGATGTGAACTAGCTCGACCGGTGCATCGATATTGGAGGCGATTTCCACATGCACGCCTGCTGTCGCAAAGGCCTTATTCATGTCGAGCACCGGTTCATCGTCAGCACTCAACGGCGCGAGCCGTGGCGTAACTTTCACATCGCCACCGGCCGGGTGGTTCGACCAGGCGGCCTCGAAATGACCATTGACGAAGACGATGCGGGTACGGGCGAGCTTGCCGAGCGGGTCGCGCTTCAGCAGGCGCTCGATATCCTTCGGCGCAGCAGTCACCTTCACGCGCGGCGGATAGGGCCGATCGATCAGGACCCTGAGATTGGTCCATTTCCAGTCTTCGAGACGCGGATGCGGCAAAAGCATGCCATCATAGGCAAGCTCCGCCGGCGTCTTGTTCACGGCGACGTTCATGCGGCTTCCCTGGCGAAGCCGGCATAGCCTTTGGCCTCGAGCTCGAGTGCCAATTCCTTACCGCCCGATTTGACGATGCGGCCCTGCGAGAGGACATGCACATAATCGGGCACGATATAGTCGAGCAGGCGCTGATAATGGGTGATGACCACCATGGCGCGCTCAGGCGAGCGCAGCGCATTGACGCCATCGGCGACGATGCGCAAGGCGTCGATGTCGAGGCCGGAATCGGTTTCATCGAGAATGCACAGAGACGGTTCAAGCACCGCCATCTGCAGGATCTCGGCGCGCTTCTTCTCGCCGCCGGAAAAGCCGACATTGACGGCGCGCTTCAGCATGTCCAGCGAGATATCGAGCCTGGCGGCGCGGTCCTTCACCAGTTTCATGAATTCCGGAGTCGTCAGTTCCTTCTCACCGCGTGCCCTGTGCTGCGCATTGAGGGCTACCTTGAGAAACTGCATGGTGACGACGCCCGGCACCTCGATCGGATACTGGAACGCCAGGAACAGGCCCTTGGCGGCGCGCTGATCGGGTGACAATTCGAGCAGGTCCTCGCCCTTGAATTTGACCTCGCCGCTTGTCACCTCATAGCCTTCGCGGCCGGC
>VAZZ01000168.1 GCA_005884715.1 Alphaproteobacteria bacterium
AAAGCCGTCGATCCCGGTCTCGCTCGCCCAGACCCGCATGGCATCGAGAATGAGGCGCAAGCCGGGATCGCTTTCCGTTTTGAGCGTGTTGCCGCAGCCCGTATCATTGACGAGGCGGAAGCTGGCGTCATGGCGATAATAGCTCGCCGCATCGAGACCGCGCAGCGACAGCGTCGTCCCCTCGGCATCGCTTTCGCCGGTATGATTGTAGACGACGTCGAGTACGACCTGCAGTCCGGCCTCGTGCAGGCGCTCCACCGTCTGGCGGATCTCGGCGAAGCCGCCCGGCGCCAGGCGCGGGTCGGGCGCCATGAAGGTCACCGGATTATAGCCCCAGCCATTATGGAGGCCGAGCGCCGGCAAATGGCGCTCATCGATCCAGGCCGCGAGCGGCATCAGTTCCACCGTATCGATACCGAGATCGACCAGATACTCGATGATCGGCGGACAGGCGAGCGCTGCCACCGTGCCGCGCAGATGCTCCGGTACTTTCGGATGGCGCATCGTGAACGCCCTGACCGCGATTTCATAAATGATGCCGGGCGGCCTGGCCCGGCCACGACGTGATGCAAGGCCTGGCGGCTCGATAACGCCTTTCGGAACGAGATGTTGGGTTTCAGCCCCCTTGAGTGCCAGTTGGGGATGATGGGCGAAGGCGCGGTCGAGCCTTCGCGCATAGGGATCGACCAGCAGCTTGGCGGCATCGAAGCGGTGCCCTTGATCCGGCGCGAAGGGGCCGTCGGCGCGCAGTCCATAGCGCTGGCCTGCGCAGATGCCGGGGATAAATCCAATATGCACATGATCGCGCCGTTCCGGCAAGATGATGCGCTGCGTTTCGCGGTCTTGCGCATCATAGAGGCAGACTTCGACACGGCTGGCATTCTGGGAGAAGACGGCGATGCTGGCGCCGCCTTCGACCAGTGTCACGCCTAGCGCGTGGGGCATATTCAGGTGATGACCGTTGGCGCGCCGCGCCCGGTGCGCGTTTCGATCTCGGCCAGATTGCGGGCAACCCCAATCAGATCGGCGAGTGCCGTCTGCGTATCGCCTCCCTGCTTGGCGGGATCGGGCTCATAACGCTCGATATAGACGCGTATCGTGGCGCCCGCCGTGCCGGTGCCCGATAGGCGATAGATGATGCGTGAACCATCCCTGAACAGGAAGCGAATGCCCTGCCCTTTCGAATCCGACTGATCGACCGGATCGTGATAGGCGAAATCGTCGGACTTCGCCAAAATCTTGCGGCCGAAGGCCGGAAGGTCGGTCTTCCCGAGCTGAGCGCGCAAATGATCCATCAGTGCGTTGGCGCGGCCGGTATCGACCTCTTCATAATCATGCCGCGTGTAGAAATTTCGCCCATAATCGCGCCAGTGCTGGAAGACGATATTCTCCATGCTCTCCTTGCGCCGCCCCAGGATATTGAGCCACAGCAGCACCGCCCACAGGCCATCCTCCTCGCGCACATGATTGGAGCCAGTGCCCGCACTTTCCTCACCGCAGATCGTCGCGAGCCCGGCGTCGAGCAGATTGCCGAAGAATTTCCAGCCGGTCGGCGTCTCGTAGCATTTGATCTTCAGACGTTCGGCGACGCGATCGGCCGCCATGCTGGTCGGCATCGAGCGCGCGATGCCGGCGATGCCCTTGCCATAGCCTGGCGCCAGATGCGCATTGGCGGCAAGCAGGGCCAGCGAATCCGAGGGCGTCACGAAGATATTGCGCCCGATGATGAGATTGCGGTCGCCATCGCCATCCGACGCCGCGCCGAAATCCGGCGCATCCTTCGACATCATCAGATCATAGAGGTCCTTGGCATGGACGAGATTGGGATCGGGATGATGGCCGCCGAAATCGGGCAGCGGCGTCCCGTTGATGACTGTGCCTTCAGGAGCGCCAAGCGCCCTTTCGAGGATCGCCTTGGCATAGGGTCCGGTGATGGCATGCATCGCATCGAAGCGCATGCGGAAGGTGCCCGCAAACATGTCGCGGATCACATTGAAATCGAAGAGCTCTTCCATCAGCGCCTGATAGTCGCTCACCGGATCGAAGACCTGCACGCGCATGCCGTCGACTTCACTGGTTCCGATGCGATCGAGCGCGATATCGGGAGCATCGGCGATCAGATAGCGCTCGATCGCCTTGCTGCGGGCATAGATCGCCTCGGTGATCTTCTCGGGCGCCGGCCCGCCATTGGAAATGTTGTATTTTATGCCGAAATCGCCCTCCGGGCCGCCGGGATTGTGGCTCGCCGACAGCACGATGCCGCCAAAGGCTTTGTGCTTGCGAATGACATGTGAGGCGGCAGGTGTCGACAGGAGTCCGCCCTGGCCGACAAGCACGCGTCCGAAACCATTGGCGGCGGCCATCTTGATGGCGATCTGGATCACTTCGCGATTATAGAAGCGTCCATCGCCGCCGATCACCAGCGTCTTGCCCTTGAAGCCTTCAAGCGCGTCGAAGATCGACTGGATGAAATTCTCGGCATAGTTCTTCTGCTGGAAGACCGGCACTTTCTTGCGCAAGCCCGAGGTCCCGGGCTTCTGATCGGAGAATGGTCTGGTCGGGATGGTTTTGTTCATCGGCCCTCATCGATTCTGCAATAGCTTCTGGTAGAGCTGCTTATAGCGTACCGCACTCTTCTCCCAGGAAACGTCGGTCTTCATGCCGGCCTTCTGAATGCTATTCCATGCCTTGCGATCGGCATAGAGTCTTGTCGCCCGTTCGATCGCGCGCGTAAGCGACGAAGCGTCAACCGGCGCGAACTGGATGCCGGTGGCGCTTTCCCGATCGAGCGCCGCTTCATTGGCATCGACGATCGTATCGGCAAGCCCGCCGACACGCGAGACGACGGGAACGCAGCCATAGCGAAGGCCGTAAAGCTGGGTGAGCCCGCAAGGCTCGAAGCGTGACGGGATCAGGATCGCATCCGCCCCGCCCTGCAGGAGATGCGACAGGCCCTCATCATACCCGGTAACGACGCCGATGCGGCCTGGATATTGTGACGCCGCTGCCTTGAAATCGCTTTCGAGCTGCGCCTCGCCCGAACCGAGCAGCGCCAGCCGAGCGCCTTGTCCGACGAGATCATCGAGACAGAGCGCCAGTATGTCCATGCCCTTCTGCCCAGTGAGACGGCTCACCACGCAGAACAATGGCCCCTCGTGCTCTTCGAGGCCGAGGCGCTGTTCGATCGCCCGCTTGTTCGCTTGCCGCCGCTGGATGAAGTTGCGGGCCACATAAGGCAGCGCCAGATGATCGTCACTCGCCGGGTTCCAGACGGTCGTATCGACGCCATTGACGATGCCGGTCAGAACGCTGCGGCGCGCGCGCAGCAGGCCATCGAGACCCATGCCATATTCCGGTGTGGTGATCTCATCGGCGTAACTCGGACTGACCGTAGTGATCGCATCGGCATATTGAAGCCCGCCCTTCAGGAAGCCGACGCCGCCATAATATTCAACGCCGCCGATCGCAAAGGCCTCAACCGGCAGTCCGAGCGAAGCAAAGATGCTGGCCGGAAAATGGCCCTGGAAGGCGATATTATGCACGGTCAGAATGACCTTCGCCGCAGGTCTGGCCGCGAAATTGAGATAGGCTGCCGCCAGCGCCGCCTGCCAGTCATGCACATGGACGATATCCGGCACGAAGGCCTTGATCCTTCCCGATCCCACATCGGCAGCGGCACGCGACAGGGCGGCGAACCGCATCCAGTTGTCGGGCCAGTCCTTGCCGTCAGGCCCCAAATAGGGATTGCCGGGGCGATCGAAGAGATGCGGCGCCTCGACCGCCAGGAAATCGAGACCATGCGCCTGTCCTGCCAGAATGCGCACTTTGCCGCCAAAGAGATCGTCGTAATGATGGATGGGCTTCGCCTGCTTGAGCGACGCCGCGACCGCCGGATAGACGGGCAGCATCACCCGCATCTCGATGCCGTGATGCTTGAGCGCCGACGGCAAGGCGCCCACCACATCGGCAAGCCCACCGGTCTTCACCAGCGGAAACACCTCCGATGCGACAGCCAATATTTTCGTCATTTCTGGGCGGCGAGCCTGTCGATCATCGGCTGGGTGATGAGGCAGACGCCAGTCTCGGTGCGCCGGAATCGTTTCGCGTCGAGCTCGGGATCATCGCCAACCACCAGGCCCTCCGGAATCTCCACCCCGCGGTCGATGACGACGCGCCGGAGCCTGGCGCCGCGGCCGATACTGACATAGGGCAGCACCACCGCGTGCTCCAGGCGCGAATAGGAATTGGCACTGACGCCGGTGAAGAGAAGCGAGTTCTTGACCCCCGAGCCCGAGATGATGCAGCCGCCCGAGACCAGCGAGCTCACCGCCTTGCCGCGCCGGCCGTCTTCGTCATGCACGAACTTGGCCGGCGCAACCAGTTCCGAATAGGTCCAGATCGGCCAGTTGTGATCATAGAGATCGAGCGCCGGCACGACATCGGTCAGGTCGATATTGGCTTCCCAATAGGCATCGACGGTTCCGACATCGCGCCAGTAGGACTGGCTCTCATTCTCCGAGCGCACGCAGGATCGGGGAAAGCGATGCGCATAGGCATTGCCGTTTTTGACCAGATAAGGAATGATGTTCTTGCCGAAATCGCGTTCCGATCCCTTTTCAGCGGCATCGCGGTTAAGCTGATCGGTGAGAAATTTCGTCTTGAACACATAGATGCCCATCGAGGCGAGCGCCATGTCAGGCTTGTCGGGCATGCCGGGCGGATCCTTCGGCTTCTCGATGAAGCTCTTGATGCGATCCTTGTCATCGACATGCATGACGCCGAAGCCCACCGCGTCCATGCGCGGCACTTCCAGGCACCCGATCGTCACATCCGCAGCCGTGTCGACATGCTGCTGCAGCATTAGCTCATAGTCCATCTTGTAGATATGGTCGCCCGCCAGGATGATCATGAATTCGGGACCATAGCTCTCGATGATATCGAGATTCTGATAGACGGCATCCGCCGTGCCGGCATACCACTGACTCTCGGAGATGCGCTGGCTGGCGGGGAGGATGTCGAAGCTCTCATTGCGTTCGGGCCGCAAGAAATTCCAGCCGCGCTGCAGATGGCGGATCAGGCTGTGCGCCTTGTATTGTGTGGCGACACCGATGCGGCGGATGCCGGAATTGATGGCATTAGCGAGGGCGAAATCGATGATGCGCGTCTTGCCGCCGAAATAGACGGCGGGCTTGGCGCGCTTGTCGGTCAATTCCATCAGGCGCGAACCGCGCCCGCCGGCGAGGACATAGGCCATGGTGTCGCGCGCCAGCGGTGCGTGTCTGCGTATTTCAGCCATGATCCACCTCCCTATCCCTCGCTTTCGAGGATCAGCGTCGCCAATGGCGGCGGCGTGATGCGCGCACTCGCGGGCTGTCCGTGCGATCCTTGTTGTTGAGCCATGATGACACCAAAGTTGCCTTGCCCGCTACCACCGTAATGCGTCGCATCCGTATTGATCCGTTCGCTCCAGCGCCCCCAATGGGGCAGCGGCAGCACATAGTCCTGCCGCGGAACCGGTGTGAAATTGGAAACGGCGACGACCGGGCGATGGTTCCCGCCCGATTTGCGCATCCAGGCAAAGACCGAATTGTCGCGGTCATCGGCGATCAGCCATTCGAAGCCATCACCTTCGCAATCGCGCGCATGGAGCTGCGGCAGCGACCGGTAGAGCGCGTTGAGATCGCGTATCAGTGTACGCACACCACCATGGGAGGGATATTGCAGGAGGTCCCAGTCGAGGCCACGCGCCTCGCTCCATTCGTTGCGCTGGGCGAATTCCTGCCCCATGAACAGGAGCTTCTTGCCGGGATAGGCCCACATGAAGGCGTAATAGGCCCGAAGATTCGCAAATTTCTGCCAGTCATCGCCCGCCATCTTGGTGAGCAGCGAGCCTTTGCCATGCACGACCTCGTCATGCGAAAGCGGCAGAACGAAATTCTCCGAAAACGCATAGAGCAGACCGAAGGTCAGTTCATTGTGGTGATGTTTGCGATGGATCGGTTCATGCGCCATGTAGGAAAGCGTGTCGTGCATGAAGCCCATATTCCATTTGAAGCCGAAACCAAGTCCGCCCGCATGGACGGGCTGCGATACGCCGGGCCAGGCGGTCGATTCTTCTGCGACCGTGACGACGCCCGGATGCGTCCCGTATGAAGTTGCGTTCATTCGTCTCAGAAACGCGGTCGCCTGCTTGTTCTCGCGGCCCCCCTCCTCGTTCGGCACCCATTCACCGGCTTTGCGCGAGTAATCGAGATAGAGCATCGAGGCGACGGCATCGACCCTGAGACCATCGGCATGGAAGCGCTCCATCCAGTAGAGCGCATTGTTGATGAGGAAGGCCGAAACTTCGGTGCGGCCGAAATTATAGATCGCCGTGTTCCAGTCCGGATGGAAACCGAGGCGCGGATCATCGTGCTCGTAGAGGCTGGTGCCGTCGAAATGCGATAAGCCATGTTCATCGGTGGGGAAATGAGCCGGCACCCAGTCGACGATGATGCCGAGCCCCAGTGCATGGGCGCGATAGACAAAGAAAGCGAAGTCCTCAGGCAGCCCGAAACGTGCGGTAGGCGCAAAAAGGCCGGTCGGCTGGTAGCCCCAGGACGGATCAAAGGGATGCTCGCTGACCGGCAGCAGCTCGACATGGGTAAAGCCCATTTCGGCGGCATAGGGCAGAAGTTCTTCGGCCAATTCGCGATAGTTGAGAAAGCCTCCATCGCCGTGGCGTTTCCACGAACCCAGATGCACTTCATAGATGGCCATCGGGCTGCGGCGCTGATCCTTTTCGCGCCTTGCCTTCAGATAGTCCTGATCGCTCCAGCTGAAAGGCTGAGGCGACGCGACGACTGAGGCCGTCTTGGGGCGAAGCTCCGAGCGGAAGGCGAAAGGATCCGCCTTGAGCGGCAGCAGCGCTCCCCGGGCGCCGATGATCTCGAATTTGTAATGCGCTCCAGGTTCAAGTTCAGGAATGAAGATTTCCCACAGGCCAGCGCCGGCGCGATGGCGCAACACATGGCGCCGTCCATCCCAGCCGTTGAAATCACCGACGACCGAAACGCGCCTTGCATTCGGCGCCCAGAGCGCGAAAGCGACACCGGCGATCCCCTCATGGGTGATTGCATGTGCGCCGAGCTTGTCATAAAGGCGCAAATGAGTGCCCTCGGCGACATAGTAGTCATCCATTGGTCCCAGAACCGGACCAAAGGAATAGGGATCGACGAGCGTCCATTGGCCACCGGCGTTGCTTGCCTCATAAAAGACGGGCTTCTGATCCTTGAGCGCTATCTTGCCTTCGAAGAAACCCTCTCTATTTCGCGCCTTCAGGTCGCCCAGCGCTTTGCCATCGAGGCCGAAAACCGAAACCGCCTCGGCTCCCGGGATGACGGCGCGGGCGACGAAGCCGGATTTGATCTTGTGGACGCCCAACCGCGAGAATGGATCACCATGGGTCCCCGAAACGAGTGCCGCGATTTCCGCCTGTTCGAGTTGCCCTTGGGGTCCCGTCATTTCACCTCACATCGAAAGGCACGGTCCAGATTTCCTGCGCATATTCGCGGATCGTCCGGTCGGCTGAGAACCAGGCCATGCTGGCCGTGTTGCGAATGGCTTTCTCATTCCAGCGCGAAGGCTCGCTCCACAGGGCATCGACCTGGCGCTGCGCCTTCGCATAGGCGGTGAAATCGGCCGCCACCATGAACCAGTCGCTCGCATAGAGGATATCGATCAGGCCTCTATAGCGGTCTGCTTCCCCGGGCGAGAAAACCCCCGATGCCATCATGTCGAGCACATCCTTGAGTTCATGCGTCGCCTCGATGACGGCACGCGGATTGTATTCCCCGGCCCGGCGCTGTGCGACTTCCTCGGCCGTCATGCCGAAGATCACGATATTGTCTGGCCCGACATGGTCGCGAATCTCGACATTGGCGCCATCGAGCGTGCCGATGGTGAGCGCCCCATTAAGCGCGAATTTCATGTTGCCGGTGCCGGAGGCTTCCATGCCGGCGGTCGAAATCTGCTCCGAGAGGTCGGCTGCCGGCACGATCAGTTCGGCGAGGCTGACATTGTAGTTCGGGATGAAGACGATCTTGATCAGGCCGCGCACGGCGGGGTCTGCGTTGATCACGCGCGCGACATCGTTGGCGAGCCTTATGATGAGCTTCGCCTGCCAGTAGCTCGCTGCCGCCTTGCCTGCGAAGATTTTTACCCGCGGCACCCAGTTCCTTTCCGGGTGCGATCTGATCTGGTTATAGACCGAGATCGCTTCAAGGATGTTGAGCAACTGGCGCTTATATTCGTGGATGCGCTTCACCTGGACATCGAACATGGCCGAAGGATCGACGCGCACCCCCATGCGCGCCTGTATTTCGCGCGCCAGGCGCTCCTTGTTGGCGCGCTTGATCTCGGCGAAACGCGACTGGAAGGTGCTGTTCTCGGCAAATTTA
>VAZZ01000169.1 GCA_005884715.1 Alphaproteobacteria bacterium
CCGAAAGCCGCTGCCGTGCTGGCGCGCCACTGTCCCAAGGCGACGGAACTCGCCTTCATGACCGCCGCCCCCGCCAAATTCGACGGCATGGATTGTCATATCGCGCGGTCGGGTTACACCGGTGAGGACGGCTTCGAAATCTCGATCGCTGCGCGCGATGTCGTGGCGCTGGCGGAGACTCTGCTCGCTGATTCCGACGTCAAGCCGATCGGCCTTGGCGCCCGTGATTCGCTGCGCCTCGAAGCGGGCCTCTGTCTCTATGGCCATGATATCGATGAAGAGACGTCACCGGTTGAGGCTGATCTTGTCTGGTCGATCGGCAAGAAGCGCCGCAGTGAAGGCGGCTTCATGGGCGCCGAACGCATCGTCCATGAAATCGCGCAAGGGCCCAAGCGCAAGCGCGTCGGTATCAGGCCGGAGGGACGCGCGCCTGCACGCGAGGGTTCCGTGATCATCAATGAACAGGGCCGCGCCATTGGCATCGTGACCTCTGGCGGCTTCGGGCCGACGGTCAACGGACCTGTCGCCATGGGTTATGTCGAATCGGCCTATGCCGGGGTTGGAACCAGGGTCAATCTGGTGGTGCGCGACAAGCCGATGCCGGCCTTGGTCGCGGCCCTGCCTTTCACGCCGCACAAGTACAAACGCTAATCCAGGGGAGGCTTCGATGAGCAAGCACTACACCAAGGAACATGAATGGATCACTGTCGATGGCGACATTGCCACAGTCGGCATCACCAATCATGCCCAGGAGCAGCTGGGTGACGTCGTCTTCGTCGAATTGCCGGCGATCGGCAAGACTGTCATCAAGGGCGGCGATGCCGCAGTGGTCGAATCGGTCAAGGCGGCAAGCGAGGTCTATGCGCCGGTCTCGGGCGCTGTCGTCGAAGTGAACAAGGAACTTGAAGGCGATCCGGCCCTCGTCAATCGCGAGGCGGAAGGGGCCGCCTGGTTCATGAAGGTGAAGCTCAAGGACAAGGCCGAACTCGCCGATCTGATGGACAAGGTGGCTTACGATAAATTTGTGGCCGAACAATAGGCCCTACAAGGAATTTCGCTATGTCGACCAAACGTGCAACGCTTGCCGAACTTGAGCCGCAGGCCAATTTCGTTCCCCGCCACATCGGCCCCAATGCGGCCGAGACGGCGGAGATGCTGAAGAGCCTCGGCGCCTCATCGCTCGAGGATTTCATCGGCAAGGTCATCCCGAAGAAGATCCGGGCTGCGAAGCCGCTCGATCTGCCGAAAGGCATGGCCGAGCGCACGACGCTCTCCTATTTGCGCCAGATGGCGTCGCGCAACGAGGTCTTCACCTCGATGATCGGCATGGGTTATTACGGCACCGTCACGCCCAAGGTCATCCTGCGCAACATCCTCGAAAACCCCGGCTGGTACACAGCCTATACGCCCTATCAGGCCGAGGTGAGCCAGGGCCGCCTCGAAGCCTTGCTCAATTTCCAGCAGATGATCATCGACTTCACCGGACTTGAGCTTGCCAGCGCCTCGCTTCTCGATGAAGGCACCGCGGCGGCGGAAGCCATGGCGATGGCAAAGCGGCTGGTCAAGACGCCAGCTAGCACGTTCTTCATCGACCGCGACACGCATCCCCAGACCATTGGCGTGATCGAGACACGCGCCCGGGCCTTCGGCTTCGATCTCGTCATTGGCGATCCGGCCAA
>VAZZ01000170.1 GCA_005884715.1 Alphaproteobacteria bacterium
GGGCCGATTACAGCGCCAAGCCGGGCTATGAATACACTTATGAACTCGTGGCGATGTATGGCACCCCTTCGGCCCTATAACGGCGAACGTCCGTCAAGGTGACGGTGACCACCGAAGCCCTGGCCGGCCAAGTCCATGAGATCCATTTCAATCGCGGTTCAGTCGCAACCCAAGAATATGCGCGCCGGTTCCAGAACAGGCGGCCGGATGACATTGGACCCGCTGCCTATGACTGGCTTTCGCGCGGTCTGATCGAAAGCATCATCAACTTCATTCAGCGGGCCACGGATGGAGATTTTACATTGAAAGGCGCGTTCTACGAATTCCAATGGCCCGCCGTCTTGAAGGAACTCCGTGCGGCCAAAGGCCGTGGAGCTGCTGTCGACATCGTTTTCGATGATATTGAAAACGAATCAGGCCCCTATACGAAGAACGAGGATGCCATTGCCGCCTGCCAGCTGAAATCAGCAACAACGCCAAGGACCAATGGCACCTTGATGCATAACAAATTCCTGGTGCTCTCGAAGAAAGGTGTCCCGCAGGCCGTGTTGTTCGGATCGACCAACCTTACCGAAAACGGCCTATTCGGCCATGCCAATCTGAGCCATGTCGTCGAAAATACCGAGATCGCATCCAAATATCTGAAATTCTACGAGAAGCTGAGGACGGATCCAGAAACCTCCCTGAACAGTGGCTACAAGGAATGGACGATCGATCAGACACCGGCGCCGGCAACGGACTATGTCGATGGCATGGCGCCGGTATTCTCTCCAAGGGCAAATCTTGACGCCCTTGACTGGTATGGCGAACTGGCCGGCGGCGCCCAGAAGGCCTTGTTCATGACTTTTGCCTTTGGAATGAATGAAACCTTCCGCGCCGTGTACGGCAAGAATGATTCCATCTTGCGGTTTGGCCTCATGGAAAAGGAATGGAACGGCCGCAACAAGGAAGCCCAGATTGCGGCCATCCGCGCGCTCCAGGCGCGACCCAATGTGGTGATCGCGATCGGGAACCGCATTGCCCTCAATAACTTCGACCAATGGCTCAAGGAGCTCGATCGCATCACCGATCATGTCAATGTGCGCTGGGTCCATCTGAAATTCATGCTGGTCGATCCGCTATCGGACGATCCGATCGTGATCACCGGATCGGCCAATTTCAGCGATGCGAGCACGAAGACCAATGATGAGAACATGCTTGTCATCAAGGGTAACAAGCGGGTCGCCGACATATATTTCGGCGAATATATGCGGCTTTATTCGCATTATGCATTCCGCGAAGCGGTTGACATCTTCCTTAAGAGAAACCCGGGAGCCAAGCCGGAAGATATGAAACAAGGCTTCCTAATAGAGGACCGCGACTGGACAGCCGACTATTTCGAGCCGAACGACCGAAACGCGCGAATGGCGCGACGCGAATATTTTGGAGCATGATACCGGGTCGAAGCTGGCGCCCTCGATATCCGCATCATCCTCGGCAAGTCGGCGAGGTGATCCCACCTCGCCGGGAAGCGCGCTAAGGTCTGAGCCGGGTCCGGCGATCGAAGCCTGCGCTCGCCTTGAGCAGGTTGCGCGTGTAGCTCCTGGTCACCTGATGGGCGGCAAGTTGGCTTACATCGAGATTTTCGACCGCTTCGCCGCTCTGCATCACCATCAGACGCTCGCACATATGGGTGATGATCGCGAGGTCGTGGCTGACCATGAGGTAGGTCAGCTTGCGCCGGCCCCTTATCTCTTCAAGCAGGTTCAGCACTTCCGCCTGCACCGAGGCGTCGAGCGCCGAAGTCGGTTCGTCGAGCAGCAGGATGGTTGGTTCGAGTATCAGCGCGCGCGCGATCGCCACGCGCTGGCGCTGGCCACCCGAAAGCTGGTGCGAATAGCGGAAGCGGAAGCCAGATCCGAGGCCGACCTCATCCAGCGCCTGCTGGATGCGCTGCTCGCCCTGGCCGAGCCCGTGGATGGCGAGCGGCTCCTGCAAAAGCCGGTCGACCGTCTGGCGTGGATGCAGCGAACCATAGGGGTCCTGGAAGACCATCTGGACCCGGCGATAGAAGGCTTTGTCGCGGCGTGCGCCGAGCCGTTTGCCGTTGACGGCAATCGTGCCGGAAGCGATGGGTGCCAGCCCTGCGATCGCTCTCAGGATCGTTGTCTTGCCGGAGCCGGATTCACCGACCAGACCAAAGGATTCGCCTGGCTCCACATCAAAGCTGACACCCTTCAGCGCGGAGAAACCGTGATAAATCACCTTCAATCCCTCGATCGAAAGCATTGCCGTCATGCCGCCCATTCCGGTTTGCGGCTGAGGACCGGCAGCGGGTGACGATCGGCGCCGATCTTCGGCATGCAATCGAGCAGGCCCTGCGTGTAAGGATGCTGGGCGCTCACAAGTTCGGAAGCCTTGAGCTGTTCCATGACTTTGCCGGCATACATGACGATCACCCGGTCGCAGAAGGATGAGACCAGCCTCAGATCATGCGAGATGAAGATCAGACCCATGCCGCGCTCCGACACCAGTTTGTCGAGGATGCTCAAGACCTCGAGCTGGACGGTGACGTCGAGCGCCGAGGTCGGCTCGTCGGCGATCATCAGTTCGGGCCCGGCGATCAGCATCATGGCGATCATGGCACGCTGACCCATGCCGCCCGAAACCTCATGCGGGTGGAGGTCGAAGACGCGCTTCGGATCGCGGATCTGGACCGCCTCCAGCATGGCGATCGCCCGTTCGGTGGCTTCGGCCTTGTTGACATTTTTCTCATGCGTCCGCAGCGTTTCGACGATCTGCCGGCCAATGGTCATCACCGGATCGAGAGAATATTTCGCATCCTGGAGGATCATGGCGATGCGCTTGCCGCGCAACGCCCGGCGCTCGGTGGCTGGGGCCGTCAGCAGGTCGATGCCGTCGAAGGCGAGCTTTTTCGCGCTGACCACGGCCTGCGGCGGGGCTCCGAGCGCAAAGGAAACACCGCGAACTGCCTCGATGACCCCGGTTCGCGTCGGGAAGGTCACGCGCAGATCATCGACCTCCAAAAGGCTGGTCATTTCTCGCCGCTCCTGGGGTCGAGAGCATCGCGCAACCCGTCACCAAGCAGATTGAAGCCGAGGCTCACAATGAGGATGGCACCGCCCGGCGCACCCGCCACCCACCACTGATCGAGGATGAAGCGGCGGCCCGAAGCGATCATGGCCCCCCATTCCGGCAGCGGCGGCTGCGCGCCGAGGCCGAGGAAGCCCAGACCTGCCGCCGTCAGGATGATGCCGGCCATATCGAGCGTCACCCGGATGATCAGAGAGGAAATGCAGAGCTGCATGATGTGCCTGAGCACGATGCGAATTGGCGAGGCGCCCATCAGCTGGACCGCCTTTATATAGTCGGAATTGCGGATGGTGAGTGTTTCAGCCCGGGCGATGCGTGCATAAGGCGGCCAGGAAGTGATGGCGATGGCAAGCACCGCGTTCTCGATGCCGGGCCCGAGGGCTGCGACGAAGGCAAGTGCCAGGATCAATTTCGGGAAGGCGAGGAAGATGTCGGTCAGGCGCATCAGGACAGCGTCAGTCCAGCCGCCGGCATAGCCGGCGACGGTGCCGACCAGGAGGCCGATGGGTGCTGCGATGATCGCAACAAGCACCACCACATAGAGGGTCCAGCGCGAGCCGTAGATCAGCCGTGAAAGGATATCGCGGCCGAGATCATCAGTGCCCAGCCAATGCTCGGCGCCCGGCGGCAGGAGGCGCGATGTTTTGAGATCGCCGACGACCGGAGAAAAAGGCGCCAGCATTGGGGCAAGCGCCGCAACGACAAGCAAAGCAATGATGATGAGGAGACCGAGGAACGCCAGACGGTTTGCCGTAAAGCGCCGCCATGCCACATAGACCCGGCCGAGCCTTGCCTGGGTGCGTGATGCCGGCCGCTCGCTGAGCAGCCAGTCGCGGCGGGTCTGACCAAGCTCGCTCATTCTGCCTTGGTCCTCGGATCGAGCAGCCTGTAGAGCAGGTCGGACAGGAGGTTTATGCCAATGAAGACGGAGCCTATTATGATGGTGCCGCCGAGCACCGCGTTCATATCGGCATTCTGCAGCGAGTTGGTGATGTAGAGGCCGATGCCCGGCCACGAAAAGACCGTCTCGGTCAGGACCGAGCCTTCCAGCAATCCGGCATAGGAGAGCGCGATGACGGTGACCATCGGCACCGCCGCGTTGCGCAAGGCATGGCCCCAGATGACTCTGGTCTCGGACAGACCCTTGGCGCGCGCGGCGACGATATATTCCTGGGCGAGTTCGTTGAGCATGAAGGAGCGGGTCATGCGGCTGATGTAAGCGAGCGAAAAATAGCCGAGCAGCGAGGCCGGGAGAATGATGTGGCGAAAGGCGTCGCGAAACACATCCCACTGGCCTTGCAATGCCGAGTCCAGAAGGTAGAAGCCGGTGATGGGCGCGAAGGTGTATGCAAAGACGACATCGAGGCGGCCGGGAAAGGCGACCCATTGCAGCTTGGCATAAAACAAGACAAGCGCCAGGAGACCAAGCCAGAAGATCGGCACCGAATAGCCTACGAGGCCGATGATCCGGACGATCTGATCGATGAGGCTGCCGCGCCTAACCGCGGCCAGCACACCAAGCGGCACGCCGAGAACTGAGCCGATCAGCGTTCCGAGCGTCGCCAGTTCAATGGTTGCGGGAAAGGCCCTGCGAATGTCGGTCATCACCGGATTGGTGGTCAGGACCGAATTGCCGAAATTGCCGCTCAAGGCATCCTTCAAATAGATGTAGAACTGCTGAACCAGCGGCAGATCGAGGCCCATTTCCCGGCGGGTCCGCTCGACGACAGCGGCAGGGGCGCGGTCACCCAGAACCGCCAGCACCGGATCGATCGGAATTACCCGTCCGATGAAGAAGGTCACCGCCAGGAGGCCGAGATAGGTCGTGATTGCGATGACGAGGAAGCGGCCGATCGATGAAGCGATAGCGACGGCATGAGCGCCGCCGCGCGCCGCTTCGGTCTCAATCGCGCTCACACCGCGTGTCCAGGACTATTGCTTGGAAACCGGACCGACGAAATTGGTGTCGAAGCTCGGACCGAGCTTGAAGTCCTTGAGATTGCCGCGCAGCCCCGCCACTTCCAGCTGCTGATGAATGATGACAAAGGGGCCGGTATCGAGAACGGCCTTCTCCAGCTCCTGGTACATCTGCGCGCGCTTGTCTGCGTTGCGCTCGAGCAAGGCGGCTTCCGTTTTCTTGGTCAGTTCCGGAATGTCCCAGGAATTGCGCCAGGAAAGCGTCTTGATCTTGCCGGCATCTGAATTGTCGGGATTGCTGGCGAAGGTCTGGGCGTTGGAATTCGGATCGAAATAATCCTGCCCCCAATTGCCGATATATATGTCGTGATTGCGGGCGCGGTATTTGGTCAGGGTCTGCTTGCCATCGCCGGGGATGATTTCGAGCTTGATCCCGGCCTGTCCGAGAGTCTGCTGGATCGATTCCGCCATGCCGGTCGTCGGTTGGCCGCTGCGGACGTCCATGGTGACGGAGAAGCCGTCCGGCAGGCCTGCTTTGGCGAGCAGTTCCTTGGCCTTGGCGACATCAAGCTTGAACGGGTTTTCGTCGAGTTCGCCCAGATCGCCCTTCGGCAGGAAGGTCTGATGGATTTCACCGATGCCCTTGAGGATGGTCGAAGCCATCGCATCGTAGTCAATCAGATATTTGAAGGCCTGACGAACTTCGGGCTTTGCGAGGTTCGGGTTCTTCTGATTGAGGCTGATGTAGTAGACCGTGCCCTTGGGCGCGCTGGTGGTCTTGAGGTCGGCGTTCTTGGAAATGGCGTCGAGGTCGTTCGGCTCGAGATTGCGGGCGACGTCGATGTCGCCGGCTTCAAGCGCCAGCCGCTGCGCCGAGCTCTCCTTCATATGACGGTAGATGACGCGGGCGAGCTTCGCCTTCTCGCCGAAATAATTGTCGTTGCGCTCCATGTCGACGGCTTCGTTGGCACGCCATTCGCGCAGCTTATAGACGCCGGACCCGGCATAGCCCGTCTTCAGCCAGGCATTGCCGAAGTCGTTGTCGTATTTATAGTCGGCGCTCGGCGTTACCGCCGCCACATGTTCCTTGACCAGCTTGCTGTCGACAACCGAACCGACACTCGCCGACAGACAGTTGAGGACGAAGCTTGGCGCATAGGCCTTGTCGACAATGAGCTGGAAGGTCTGCTGGTCCACCGCCTTCGCTTTGTCTGCGACATTGTCGCCGTTGATGCCGAGTTGCCCGATGATAAAGGCCGGGCTCTTGTCAAGCTTGATGACCCGTTCAAACGAATAGGCCACATCAGCGGCGGTGATCGGGTTGCCAGAAGCAAATTTGAGACCGGGTTTGAGTTTAAAATTGTAGGTTAAACCATCGTCCGAAACCGTCCAGCTTTCAGCCAGGTCACCCTTGACCTTGGATGTATCACTAAGGTCGAGACGGACGAGAAGGTCGTAGCTGTTGCCGGTAACCTCGGCGGTCGAGAACTCAAAGGCTTCGGCCGGGTCCATGGAAATGATATCGTCAATCGCCAAGCCCTCGACCAGGGTATCGGCGGGGGTGACGGCGAAGGCGGGTGTTCCGAGCGCAGCCAAAGCAACGAGTGCTGCGCCGCAGACGGTCTCCCGCAAAATCTTTCCGAAGATCATGTTCATGGTCCCTCTCCTGGGTTGTTTTCTGTTTTGGCGACCGTTCCGGTGCGCGGCAACTGCGTTCAGGTTGCCAGATTCCACTTCCTGGTGCAACGACAGCCGGTTAGGGTCGATGGGCGCTCCATCCAACGGCACCACACCTCTATGAAAATCGCGACTTTCAACGTCAATGGAATCAACGGCCGCTTGCCGGTGCAGTTGCGCTGGCTTGCCGCGGCACAGCCGGACGTCGTCTGGTCTCCAGGAATTGAAGACACCGGACGAGAAATTTCCGAGGGCCGCCCTCGAAAAGGCTGGCTACGGCGCCATCTGGCATGGCCAGAAGAGCTGGAATGGTGTGGCGATCCTGGAAGGGGTGCTGATCCCGTCGAAACCCGGCGGAGGTCGACCGCGAAGTGCGCGGCTGGGAAAAGGCCAGCGATCACGCTCCGGTCTGGATCGAGCTCGGTGAGAACTCGCGGCCGACAAGCCGCCGTCGGGTTAACTCAGCCAAGCCGGCCAGGTAAGGGTTCTTACTGCTCTAGCATCCCAGCATGCGTTCGGCCACGCGCCTGAAGATCGCGCGCGAGGTCACCAGCTTGTCGAGCGAGACATGCTCGTCGATCCGCCCGCTCATGCCGATCTCGCCCGGGCCAATGATCACCATCGGCAGATCGAGTGCGGGACAGATGACGGCGGCATCCGAATAATAAGCGACGCCGGCAGGGCCATCCGCCCTGCCCAGGACATCGGCGCAAGCCGCCAGGCTTTCCTTAACGAAAGGATGATCGTCCGGCGTGTCGACTGGCGGCTTCATATCGAGCACTTCGATGGAGATATGCGGACCCGCAAGGGTGGCCACCTCCTTCATCACGGCTTCGGCGGCAAGGCCGGGCACCAGCCGCACATCGACATCGCAGGATGCTTCCGGCGCAATGAATGGGGCCCCGATCCCGCCTCTGATCAGCCCGATCGTTATGGTGGGCGGCTTCAGATGGCGATGGGCCGGCGCGTTCAAATCGAGATCATGCAATTTGTCGATAAACCGGGCGAGGCGGACAATGGCGTTGCCGCGGTCATCCTTGCGGCCTTCGGTGAAGGCGCCATGCTGATATTCGCCCTTGGCGGTCGCGCGGAACCACAGCGGGCCCTTCTCCGCCACAAGAACGGCAAGGCCGGTTGGCTCGCTCACCAGGAGCGAGCCTATGCCCTCGAAGCGGCGGTCGCTCACCAGCCGCTTGGCACCGAGGCAGCTTGAATTCTCCGCCGCCGTGAAAGCCAGCATGAGATCGCCTTTGGGCCTGATACCTCGGCGAGCGAGATCGATCAGCGACAAGGCCATCGCCGCCATGCCGCCCTTCATGTCCGCCGAACCCCGGCCATAGAGGAACGGCCCATCGATCTCGCCGGCAAAAGGATCTCGGCTCCATCTCTCGCGCTCGACCCCGATCGTGTCGAAATGAGCGCTCATGGCAAGGCCCGGCCGCTCGCCCGTCCCCGCGAGGCGGGCCGACAGGTTGACGCGCCCCGGTCCGATTTCGTCGAGGACCGGCTCGATGCCGGCCTCGGACAGTTTCCGCGCCATGATCCGCGCGGCGCGAATTTCATTGCCCGGCGGGTCGATGGTGTTCTCGGCAATGAGCGCCCTTGTAAGCGCAATGGTTTCTTCGGCGTCTTCCGTCAGGCTCATGCCCCATAACCCCTTATCATCTCTCCCCCTCGCGAGCGCTAAATCTTGACCTCATCGAACTCCCGCCGGAATGCCGTAGCCAAATTTGCCGCGCTTGAACAGCCAGCAGGCAGCTGGCGTCTAGAATGTTCCATCGCGCATGGCGAGGAAGAGCGTTCAAACCGCAAGTGAAAGTATCATTCGAAGAATTGCGCGCCATAAAAGAAGATTTACGCGCCACAAAAAATGTACGCTAGCGTACTTTCCGCGATTGCTGGCTCCTTCGCAGAAATTTTGTTTGCACCGCCAGCCGGAAGGTGACAGAATTTTTTTTACACGAAGAGAGAAGCAACCATCCTCTCTTTCTGTTGGAGGCATGCATGACGGCCTCAATTCACCAGATCCCGCTTCGAGACGATCCGATCACCCGTGTTTGCAAGGAAATGAAGATCATAACTACTGATGGTCGCTGTGCCGGGCATGTCAGCCGGTGCACGTCGAACCAGATCTTCACCATCGAATCCGGCCCGCCGATCCCCAAAGAGTGGATAAGGCGGGTGGATCGGGAGGTCTATATTTCAAAGCGTTGGTACGAATTGGTGCATTGAAAAGAGGACGCCAAGTTGGGAGGTCTCGCCATGAGTATCGTCCGTTTCACTTCGGATCAGCTGAAAAAAATCTATCGTGAAGTTGACCTTGAATGCGCGGAACTTGCGCGCCAGCAAGGCCCCGTGAGCGCAGCGCAAATGAACCTGATTGCAGCGCGAATTATGGAAGCGGCCCGCGACAAACCACCGGCAGTGACCCAACTCCTGAGCGTCGTCGGCCCGCACGGAACCTGATATTTGCGGCCCGGAGCGCCGGTCACCCCGCCGGCGGGCTTTTCTCGCCACACTGTACGCTTGAGTACAGATCATTGTGCCATTGTTTCCGGAGTGCTTTGTAGAAGCTGACCAATATGGGAGGCGCAAACCCGATGCCAAATCAATCCCGATTATCTGCGAGGCGGCTGGAAAAACTTACTCATCAGGCAAAGCGAGCGCGGCATCTTGCAGTCGAATATTCCGGCACGCTCGCCTCCGATCTCTATCTCGAGCATGCGAAAAGCTGCGAAGCCAAAGCCCATGCTCTTCAGGCAGCGGCCGTCAAAACCGTGAAGAAGGGCTGATCCGGCGCCTGACGCAGCACACGAAGCCTGCCGCTTATTATCTTGGATTATCCGGCGGGAAAAGCTTACAAATGCAAAGGCTTTTTTACGGGATGGCGGAGCCGAATATGCGCGATTGTTCGTTCAGCAGATAGATATTCGACAAATGCATGGCAAGATATTTCTTCAATCTGAGATCGCCCGATAAATTTATTCCCGACACGGAAGGCCAGGAATTCGCCAATCTGGTTGCGGCCAAGGAGGATGGTTTGATTGCCGTGCGGGAGATATTGTCGGAACTTGTGAAGAGCGGCGGAGTGATCGACACCAGCGCGTTGGAGATTACCGATGCCAGCGGGACGGTCCGCGCCACAATCCCGCTTCGCGAGGCGCTGAGATTCTCAGCTGAGTAGACCCCCCGCTTGCCGGCGATGCGCGTAGTTCCAGTCAGGATTTGGAACCAATCTCCCAGATTGGCGTTGGCCAAAACGCGCAACCGGCGCCGGCCCCTGAGTCGCGGCGCCCAATCTCATGACGGAGGACGATTAGAGCTCGAAGGAGAAAAGCGATGAGATGCGATATTCGAGAACCCTATGTGCTCAAAGCCATGGGCAAGGCCTGCGCCGTGATCATGGCCAGCAAAGGCCAGCTCAATGACAACGACCGGTGCGACATCGCCGACCGGATCGTGGCCGGCGCGTCCGCCGGCGAGACCAGCGTCGAGAAACTTGTTGCCCTTGCGGTGATGAGTCCTCGTGATATGGATCATCCCGACCCATTCGCCGACATTAGTAGATCTACTTTCCCAATCTCCGCGAGCCGGTAAGTACGACCAGTCCTGCCACGGCAAGGATGATGCCCCAATAGATCCAGGCCGTCTAGTTGATCATGAAGCTTTCGGCGCGGTAGGGGAAGTAGCCACTGCCCTGCCCGATCCAAACGAGACCTAGCAAGACCATCAGGCAGCCCAATATGGACAGGATAATCCGAATTATTTTCATGGCTCACTCCTTCTGCCTCTTCTCGGCGACCTGAGGCTTCATCCGCGACATTCCATGCGGCGTCTTCGCCCAATGCCGCGCCGCGGTGAAATATTGCAGCACCGCCAGCCAGGTAGCGGCCGAGATCATCAGCCAGTAGAGGGGTGCGGTCAGAATTGTCGTCACCCAGGACACATTGCGGCCGAGAAACAGTGTGGCCCTGATGGCAGAAGCCATGGCCACCATGTAAGCGAAAGACGCAACTAGTCCATAGAGCGCCAGCAGGAATAGCCAGAGACGGCTGGCTGCCTCGATATCCAGCATCAGAAGGACAGCGGTGCTCGCGATCCAGGCGAGGAAGAAGGGATGCAGGAGGGCTACGACGATGGCGCCCGCAGTGAGCGCCTGGGTCAACAGGAAATTGCGCCCGCCCAACTCACGCCACATCTTCACCGGCGAGCGCATGTTGACGATCGCGGTCTGCAGCACGCCTTTGACCCAGCGGACACGCTGTGCCATCCAGTCCCTGAAACGGCACGGCGCCTCTTCGCGCGTGATCATCGGGACCAAAGCGGTGCGAAAGCCCATGCGGGCGAGACGCACGCTGAGGCCTGAGTCCCTCGCCATATTATGCGCATCGAAAGCAGCCGCCTGGCGCAAGGTTGCGGTGCGGTAGTGAGCGGAGACGCCAGTAAACAGCAGCGGGCTTCCGAATTGGGCGAGCCGGGGAAACAGGAGCTTGAACAGATAGGCATATTCGACGGCGCATTGACGCGTCAGCCAGTTCTCGTTGCGATTGTAGTAGGCAAGCTGCGTCTGCAGACAGGCAACAGTCTTCGGCGCCAGCGCGAAAGCGGCGGCGATGCGGCGCAACTGGTCGGGAGTGGGAACACTGTCGGCATCATAGACGGCGATCAATTCGCCGCGCGCGAAAGGCAAGGCAAAGTTCAAGGCCTTGTGCCTTGTCTGCGGCACGCTCTTTGGCACGATGATGACTTCAGTGTGGGACGGCAGGCGAAGCCCGTCGAAGAATTTGAGCGCCGCCTGGTCCTCGGCCTCGATGATGAATTTGACGTCGAGCTTGGCCTGGGGATAGGCGAGCGCGCCCATGGCACGCACCATCTGATCGGCCACTTTCGCCTCGCGCAGAAGCGGAATAAGGACGCTGTAGACGGGCAAATCATCATCAGCGAACTTTGTGGCAGCCGGTGGCTGCGGCAGTTTCGCCGGCAGCAGGCTCCAGATCTTCACGCCGATGGCGAGAGCGAAGAGCGCCAGCATCACGGCGAAGGCCACCACTTCACCCGTCGCGCGGTCCCACATCATGCCGAAGGCAATAAGCGCCAATCCCAGAACCAGCCACAAAGCCTCCTTGGCCGCAAAGGCCTGGGCGGCGGAATAATGCGGAAAGCGGTTCTTCAGGCCCCAAAGCGCATGGTTGGTGAGCTCGCTTTCCTGGCCGGCCAGCAACTCGCGTAACATGGTACGCTCCGTCGCTATGGCCGAAACGGTCAGCCCCTGTTCGGCGGCATAGGCCTTGGCACGCTCACCCGCCGCCACAAAACTGACGCGGCCCGGCTCCCAGGAAATCGGTACCACGCGATGGCGCATGGCCTGCTGGGCTTCCGCCGGCGTCATGCGCCGGACGGCCTCGAGCAATTGAGCGGAAGTGGGGATGCTCGGCAAAGCACGGCGCGCTGGAGACACGGTTTTCCGGTCCCCGCTCCCTGAGCGCGTCGTCTCTTTAGGCCCCGTTGCCACTGTGCCGTCCAGGCTATGTCCGCCACCTGCAGGATGTAGGTTTTGACGGCAATTGCAACACAATTCCGCCTCACTCTTCTCGTCCTCGTTCCATCTCATTTTGATGCAGGGGAAGGTGTATGGGCCGTCAAGACACCGGCAAATCTGTATCGCGACGTAAGCTCATTGGCTTTGCTGCCGCGGCGATCGTCATGCCCTCCCGGCTGGCGCTGGCCCGCGCCAAAACGCTGCGCGGCAGCGTCTCATATGTCGAGCGAATCGCACTTCCGCCCGATGCCATACTGGAAGTCAGGCTCATCGATGTGTCGCTCGCCGATGCACCGGCGACGACCATCGCGGTTACCCGCGTGAAGACGCGCCATCGCCTGCCCATTCCCTATCGCCTGCGCTTCGATGATGCGCGAATCAAGCCCGGTCGTTCCTATGCCCTTCACGCGCGCATCACTGTCAACGGCCGGTTGTGGTTCATTAGCGCGACACGCCATGCCGCCTTTACCGGCAAGCCCGATAAAACGGATATCCGAGTCGAAAGGGTCACATCGGAAAAATCCGCGGCATCGAATCCGAGCGGCAAGTGGCTCGCCGAATCGATCCACGGCCATGGCGTCATCGCCAACCTGCAGACGGTGATCGACATCGCTGCGGACGGAAAGGTCACCGGCAGCGGCGGCTGCAACAGGATCGCCGGCAAGGCTGAGATCTCCGGCGAGCGCATCAGCTTCGGACCGATGATTTCGACCAAGATGGCCTGCGCACCGGCGATCATGGACCAGGAGAGCAAGTTTCTTGCGGCGCTGGGCGATGCCAGGCACTGGCAGCTCGAGAGTCAAAAAAACAAGCTTGTCCTGTTCAACGCCAATAGCAGGCCAATTCTCGTTCTCGCCAGAATGTGACGGGCGGCCCGAGAGAAGCGGCAATGAAGATCAGAAAAACAATCCGTGGCCCGCGATCATCCTTGGCGGGATATGGTCGCTTTCCTGGCACTCTGCATTGGCGCAGGATTCCCGTCGCTTTAGGCTTTTTTTTGCCGCGGGAAGGTTGTAGGGCCTTGACGGCAATACAATGGGCTTAGCAAACTTCTTCATGACCGGCTGCACCCGCAATTCCTTCGCTTTTTTCCTGTTTGTCGCCGCCAGCGTTGCGGTGCTTTCCGCCGCCCAGGCCCAGGATCAAAGCGTGCTCAAAGGGGCCGCGGCCGAAGAGCCACCCATCCTTCCGCGCTTCCGCCACATCGACCTTGCCGGCAAGCCCACCAGCTTCGCGCGCGATACGATCATCGTGCTCGCCGATGACGACTTCCCGCCCTTCAGCTATGCCGGTCCCGAGGGCGAAGCCAAGGGCATCGCTGTCGATGCGGCGCAGGCGGTTTGCGATGAGTTCAGGACCAAGTGCAATATCACGCTCATGCCGTGGACGGCACTTTCCAGTAATCTGAACGACAGCAGCGGCGTCGTGGCCGGCCTCAGATTCGATGATAAGACACTGGCCAGCTTCCAGCCCACACGGCCCATCTATCGCGCCCTTGGCCGATTCGCGGTGCGCCAGGAAAACCAGCTTGCGCAAGTGACTCCCCAGGCACTCGAAGGCAAACGCATCGGGGTCATCGCCGGCAGCGGCTATGAAGCCTGGATCAAACACAATTTCAGCACTGCGGTGATCGTGCCTTATCCCAACCAGAGCGATCTGCAGGAGGCGCTGCGCACCGCCAAGGTCGAACTCCTGTTCGGCGATGCATTGCAGCTTGTTTACTGGATGCGCGGCGGCGCCTCGCAAGGTTGCTGCAAATATATCGAGGGCTCCTATTTCGACGATGCCTCTTTCAGCCGGCCCTATGTCTTTCTCATTCGCCGCGGCGATGAGGAACTGAAGCAGGCTTTCGACTATGCGCTGGACCAGTTGCAGGAATCAGGCGGCTTCGCGCGCATCTTCGCCCGCTATATACCGGCCCCGTTCTGGTAGGATTTCGCCTTGCAGCCCACCGCCTCTTCGAGGCTGGCGAGACCCGATGCCGCCATCCTTTCGGCAAGCCCGTCGAGGATCGCTGCAATGAGCGAAGGCCCCTTGAAGACGAGCGCCGAATAGAGCTGCAAGAGGCTTGCCCCTGCCTCGATCCTGCTGAAAGCACTGCCTGCACTGTCAATGCCGCCCACACCAATGAGCGGAATGCGGCCACCGACCTTTAGATAGAGGCGCGCCAGCATGCGTGTCGACAGCGAGCATAAAGGCTTGCCCGACAGCCCCCCCGTCTCGCCAGCATGGCCTGAGCGCAAATGAGGCCGCGTGACGGTGGTGTTGGAGACGATGACGCCGTCGATCTTCAGCTTAAGGAAAATCGCAGCCATGTCGTCGAGCTCCGTGTCAGTGAGATCAGGCGCGATCTTGACCAGAAGCGGGGGTGTGCCGCGGCGGGCCCGCACCTCGTTCAACCGGCCGAGCAGTTCTTCGAGCTCGCCCTTCGACTGCAGATTGCGCAGGCCTGGCGTATTGGGCGAGGAGATGTTCACCGCTAG